>NZ_JAVRHM010000019.1:0-84099 GCF_031846525.1 Autumnicola patrickiae | reverse complement strand
CACATTTTTCACACATTTCAATACAATAGTCCACCAATTTTTGAATATCCTTGTATTCTGTAAGTAGAATGTCGTTCAATGCCCTGCATACGGCTGCACAAGCTTTATCCAGTCTTATGCATTCAACCATATCTTTTAGGTTTTCTTCATTTAAACAAGCGTCAGCACACCAGTTGCAGTGATTTACGCAGTTGGACATGCCTTTTACTAGCTCTTCATTTCTCATAGTTAAATTTTTTAGTTTGTTTCGAAATTACAGCTTAACGACGGAAAGGACCTTTTGATTTTAAAGATAAAACCTTAATTATTGTGGTTTTATCATATAGTTAGCATATTTTAACTTCCTGTTTAATATATGGCTGCACATTCTGGTATAAATGTTCAGGTGAAGAGCGCTTTTGGTTATTGAGAGTAGCTTTAAAGAATTTTATGATTTATTGAACGGATTACCTTTAATTGATGTACTTCTCACATCTTCAGTGTTTATAGAATTCTTAGTCGCCCAATTTCTGAACTACTTATCTATACAAAAGGCGGCAAGCCACATTGATTCGCTGAATTATTATAAATAATTCAAAACCTACAATTTTTCAAAAATTGGTTAGATCTTATATTTGTGTGCCTTTTTTTCCGGAAAAATAAAATTTACCTACAATAAAGATCAAAAAGGACAATTCAAATGCCAACCCAGAAAATATTAAATTTCTGTACTTGATAAAAGCAAAAAGGCTTCGATTCCTCGAAAGCCTTGATTTTACTGGGAGCGAGAAGGAGATTTGAACTCCTGACCTCCGGGTTACGAAACCTATCTTCATTAATAAAATTAATCGTTGTAACCGAAGATGTAGATATTTCCAACCATAGCCGTTGAAAAACCGTGGCAGCAACAGATGAAATCCAAAAATTTTTCTATTTCCGTACTTCAAAACGACCAAAATATCCCTATTGCAGAAACGGTGCTCGCTTTGTATTTACCCGTTGACGGAGAAATTAATAACTTTGTCTAAAGCATCATCGGCATCTTTATGAATAAAATTTGCCTGATAGTTCAAAGTTGTTTTTAAGTCACTATGTCGATATAATTTCTGAAGCATTAAAGGATGTATTTTATCCCCAGCTATATTCCCGAAACTATGACGTGCAATATGATTTGATAAATTCTTATCAATTTCACATTGGCTGGCAATTCGTTTCAAATATTTATTAAACAGTTTTGTTGCATTTCTAGTTTTTATAAAAATATCCTCTGCGTTGTCACTCTTTGAATCCTTTAGAAAGGGAAATATATACCCATTATTTTCTTTTTGATTTTTTCTGTAAAAATTCAATATGACATTAGCTTTATCAGGAATTTTAAGACTTAAGGGTTTTTCGTTTTTATTCATAACATAATAAAGTCGGTTATCCTTAAAATCAGCCCATTTTAATTTGACCACATCTGAAATACGTATGCCAGCAAAGTAAAAGGCAATCAACCATACGTTGTGTGTATGCCAGATTGATGATTGAGGCTCAAATTGTAGGGATTCTATTTTTTCAACTTCCTTAGTTGTAAGGCCAATTTTGTTACCCGAACCGATTCGTATCTTTTCCTTTTCTCCCGCAAATGGATAAAATTTCGAAGCTACAATTCCATCTTTAATAGCAATATTAAAAAGCGTTCTAATGAAAATTAGTTGATTTGATATAGTACGTGTTTTCTGATTCAAGTAGGCAGAACAGAAAGTTTTATATCTCTCTATAAATGCTTGATCGATATCCCGGAACTTCAAAGTCTTATTTTTCTTAAAATGATCTATGCCATCCATAAAAGAGTATTGAGATTTCCGTGCTTTACTCACCCTATCCTTTCTTCTTTGTTTTATAGCTTTAATTACATCATTTTTGGATGACGAGGATTTAAGAGTAAGAAACTCTTCAATATTATATAAAATGGAAAGCTCTGATTTAGCAACCGAAAAAGTTCCACGATCATATTTACTCATAATTCGTTCTGCTGCAACTGCAAAGAATGACTTAGAGCCACCTGGTCCTTTCAATTTTTGTTTAGCCTGTTTTGGTGTAATGCTTTCATCTTTAGAATCAAAATAAAGATCATTTGCCTCTGTCAACTTCTTCATCAAAAAGTTGTTCAGCTTTTTATGATTAGGATAGGTTCTCTTGGCTTTTCCTGCAACTTTATCCCAGTCCTTTTCGGAAATATATTGACCCAGCCACTTGTAATTTGTCTTATAATTTTCGCTAATTCTAAGAGCCAAAGGAATAGTGCCGTCCTTTTTCATCATATTTTTGCGCAATACAATTTTAATACTTGCCATAATCATCTTATTAGAAGAGTATAAAGATAATAAAAACTAGTACAGAATAAGTACAGAATAATTTTATTTTAGATGATATTATTTGATTTCTAAAAATATTGACTACCTTGAAAACAGTTGATTATACAGGCTTTTGGTCAAGTTTGATGATGTTAAGTGTCAAGCTCATAACCCGAAGGTCACTGGTTCGAGTCCAGTTCCCGCTACTAGCAATGACAAGGCTTCACAGGAATGTGAGGCCTTTCTTTTTTAAAACGGGTACAGAATAACTCCTTATTCAAGCGAAATTTTTTAATTGATATCAATTGCTTTCATTTAATATTTATTCCAATGGATTTTAAATTTTGTTCCAACTTTAAACCATTATTGATGTTGAACGAAATGGTTTAGCAATTTTACGTTATTAAAAGCATCGCCGATTGTATTATTAAAATAGGTATATACGCTTTTCCCTTCTTCTATCCACTCATTTATTAAGTTGCCGTACTCCCTCAAAAAATCTTCTGAATAACTCTCCCGGTAATTTCCTGTTGGACCATGAAAACGGAGATATATAAAATCAGATTTATGATTTAGTAGAGGTGTTGCCGACTTTGGAATGTCCTGTATGACTATTGCAGTTTTGTGAAAATTTAATACATCATAAACATCTTCATGATACCACGATTTGTTTCGGAACTCTACAGCAAGCTTCCATTCTTGTTTAGGATCTGAATTATTTATACAGCCTAACAAATTCTCCAGTTGCGTGCTGTACTCCCTTCCAATTCCCGGAGGAAACTGAATAAGTAAGCAGCCTTTCTTTGTATGGACTGAATTAATGGCGTTAAAAAAAGTTATAACATCTTCATTATTAAAATTTAAACTTTTCTTATGCGTTATTTCTTTCCATAGTTTAAATGTAAATCTGAAATGTTCTGGCACTGATGCAGCCCAGTTAGCGACTGTTGCCGGTCGCGGAACTTTATAGAATGAACTATTAATTTCAATGCTGTTAAATATGGATGCATAATAGGTCAACCTGCTTGAATTTTTAAATGGAGGTGGAAACAGGTATTTGGGTGTTGGCAATTGTAAGCCGCTAAGACCTGAATATAAATGATGCCGGAAACCACAATCAGTTTCGCCACCCTGCATTTTTATTGCCATCTGCTAAGTTTTAATTGTTGAAAATTCTTTTTACCTGGCATATGTACTTGTACAGGTCTTGTTACAAAATTGCAGATTATACTTATCATCTCAGCTGAATTTAATCTTGCTCATGGTATTAATTTTCATTTGATCTGTTTTCAATTTAATCAATTGGGAACAAACAAAAAAGCTGCCTCAAATTAATGAGACAGCTTCTTCTTTATCTAAACTTTCCAACTATTTATTCTTCCATAGATGGTAAAAGCACAGTGTCAATCGCGTGAATTACTCCATTAGTAGCTTGAATATCTGCAGCGATAACAGTAGATGTTCTTCCGTTAGCATCAGTAATTGTCACAGAATCTTCTTCAAGATTAACAGTGAATTCTTCGCCCTGCAAAGTTTCTACAGCCATTCCATCAGTAAGATCCCCAGATCTTACGTTGGCTCCTGCTACTACATGGTAACCTAAAGCAGCTTCCAAAGTTGCGGTAGGTACATCGCCTAGTGCTTCAACTTCAAGTTCTTCAAGTAAAGCTGTAAAAGCATCATTAGTAGGTGCAAAAACAGTAAATGGAGCAGGATCCTCATTCATCATAAGGGTTTCTACAAAAGTAAAAGAATCTTCTCTTGTAAGCGCCTGTACAAGTAAATCAAAATCTGGATCGGCTGTTGCAAATGTGGTAACATCGGGTAATCCAATAACTGCATCAACAGCATGAATAACACCATTGTCTACTTCATTATCTGCTGAAGTTACGGTAGCCATACCATTTATCATAACACCATCATCAGTATTAATATACATGCTTAATGGCTCGTCTGAAGTTCCCCAAACGGCCATACTTTCCATATAACCTGTACTTAAGTCTGAAGACATTACTTCTCCCATTTGTACATGGTTTAAAAGAACCTGGGTAAGTAGTTCTTCAGGAACTTCATCTAAAGTAGCAAATCCATTATCATTTAAAAATGCTGCAAAAGCATCATTATCAGGAGCGAAAACAGTATAACTGTCTGTTCCTGTGAAAGTATCAGTAAGATCTGCAGCTTCCAGTGCAGCCAGTAAAGAAGAATAATTTTCATTTCCGGCTACGAAATCGGCTATAGTATTGCTTTCAATCTCTATAGCATCATTTTCGGGAAGGATTACTCTGTCAATAGCATGAATTACACCATTGTTTGCCTGTATATCAGCCATAACAATTGTGGCTGTCCTCCCGTTTTCATCGGTAATGGTGACATCATCTCCTATATTAATAGTAAATTCACCAGTTTCAAGAGTTTGAACGGTCATTTCGTCTTCAAGATCTCCAGATCTTACGTTACTACCGGCAACAACGTGATAACTTAAAATAGTTTCCAAAAGATCTGCTGGGATATCACCTAAACCGGCCATATCTAATTCTGCCAATACGTTTTCAAAAGCAGCATCTGTAGGAGCAAAAACAGTAAATGGAGCAGGATCTTCTGTCATCATTAAAGTTTCTACAAAGCTGTAAGATTCTTCTCTTGTCAGAGCCTGAACTAAAATACTAAAGTCTGGGTCTGCTGTTGCAAATGTAGTTACATCTGGCAGCCCGATTACTGCATCAACTGCATGAATTACCCCGTTATCTACTTCCACATCTGCTGTGGTTACTGTAGAAACACCGTTAAGCATTACCCCGTCATCAGCATTAATATAAAGACTTAGGGGATCTTCTGAAGCCATTCCGGTAGCCATACTCTCAACATATCCGGTAGAGAGGGAAGAAGACATCATACTTCCTGATTGTACGTGGTTAAGTAAAACCTGAGTTAGAACATCTGTAGGAACATCGTCCAGAGTTTCAAAACCATTATCTTCTAAGAATGTTGCAAATGCAGCATTGTTTGGTGCAAATACAGTGTAAAGTTCTGTTCCATCCAGTGTAGAAGTCAGGTCTGCAGCTTCCAGAGCAGCTGCAAGAGAAGAATAATCTTCATTATCTGAAACAAAACCAGCTATGGTTTGGACTTCAGTAGTGGGGTCGTCATCACCCGTTCCACCATCTGGTGTCCCTCCGGGATTAAAATCATCATCCTCGCTGCAGGAAAAAAGGCCAAAAGCCAAAAATGCCACTACAGCAATCTTGTTAAATTTAAAATATTTCATAGTTCAAAGTTTTTGTTAGAAGTTAAAGGTAAGGCAGGGAATCTTGAAACTTTGTTTAAGATTTGTTAAATATTATTAAACATTAAATTTCTCTGATCTACCTTTCTGATCTACCTTATAGAAAAAGTGCTGCAAAAAAATTGTAAGAGGAAGTATTTCAATCATTGAAACCTTATTTATTTGATATAAATCAATGCTAAAATTCTCTGAAATCCTGTGGTTTTCCTCTAATGTTGCTTAAATTGAGATGCTACGATAAATGAAGATTTAAAGCCGAAATAGAGCGCATTTTTTCGGCGGAAAAAAAGAGAATATAATGTCTGAGAAAAATAAATATACCCCATACTCCATATTAGAACTGGCGAGTGTGGCCAGTAATTCCACTCCCGAAGAAACTTTTAAAAGAGCACTGGATCTGGCTCAGAAAGCAGAAGATTTCGGATATCATCGTTTTTGGTTGGCAGAACACCACAATATGATAAGCATAGCAAGTTCGGCTACTGCCGTCCTGATAGGGTATATTGCCGGAGGAACTAAAAAGATCAGGGTTGGTTCTGGCGGAATTATGTTGCCCAATCATTCCCCGCTAATAGTTTCTGAACAATTCGGGACTCTTGGCTCTCTATACCCAAACAGGATAGATATGGGTCTTGGAAGGGCTCCCGGAACAGATCAGGTGACCGCTCAGGCAATCCGGGCAAACAGGATGCATGCAGTGTATAAATTTCCCGAAGAAATTGGGGAGATACAGCAGTATTTTTCAACTGAAAACATGGACTATAAAGTGCGGGCAACTGTAGCCGAAGGTGTGGATGTTCCTATCTATATATTAGGTTCAAGTACAGACAGCGCCCATTTGGCAGCCAAAAAAGGTTTGCCTTATGCTTTTGCAAGTCATTTTGCGCCAACACATCTTTTTGAAGCGTTAAATATCTACTATAACAACTTCGAACCTTCAGAATATCTGCAGGAGCCTTACACCATTGCCTGTATAAATGTAATTGCTGCCGACACAGATAAGGAGGCAGAGCGCATTTCTACTTCTATGCTTAGAATGATGATTGGCGTAATGACGGGCAACATAGATTATATTCAGGAACCAATAGACTTAACGCCAGAGTTAAAGGAAATTTCAGAAAACCCTGCTTTTCAAAGGATGTTGAAATATGCTTTTGTTGGTAGTAAAGAGACGGTAAAACAGGAAACTCAGGAATTTCTGAAGAAAACCGGCGCCGGCGTCAACGAATTAATGGTTGCTTCTCATATTTATCATCATGAGGACCGGGTAAATTCTTACAGAATTTTTTCCGAAGTAATGAATGAAATATAGCCGAAAATTGCCATTTTGAGTATCGGGCTTTTTAACTGACTCCAAAGTGCAGGCAGTAAAACGATTTTATGAAAGAAAAATGTATTTTAGTAGGAAACTAACGTATGGATACCATTAAAAATATTGAAGACTCTCCTCAGGGCAAAGTAATCATAGCCTTACCTGTTCGCGCAGAATATTATGTTTTGGAAGATTTACTGCGGAAGAAACTTGTAGGTGAGAAAGTAAAGACCGAAAAAAACGGAAAAACATCAACGTATGCTGAAATTCTTGATGTTGTCCTGGAAAGGAGCCTGGAGGAAGAATACGATCTAGTTCTGGAGCTGAAGGTACGGGCATTAACCTCGGTTTTCAGGAATAAAGAAGGGCGTCTGCTTATAAATCTTTCTATAGATTTTCATGAAGAGGAGCAGGTGATAATGATCAAAGATTATAAACTTGATGGGAATACCCGCAACTGGTTATTGAATAACTTTCTGGAGACAGTAGCCAATATTTTTATGTACAACAAGCTCAAAGAAAAGATGAGGTTCGATTTTCTTCCGCATATCCAGGAACAGCTAAAGACGATTAATGAAAAACTGCAAAATCGTGTTGAGCCGCAAAAAGGGATTTTTGTTTCCGGGGATCTGGAAAGCATCAGGATTCGAGACATCGTGCCACAGGAAAAACACCTTCTGTTAAAATTGGATATTGAAGGAATGGCAAATGTTGATATTGAAAAAATTATTCTTTAAATAAAACTTCAATCAGTGTTTTCTTCAATCTCTATCCTGTCAGCTTTTACTGCGGAAGTAAACTGAAGGAGATCAAACATTTTCGGTATCTTCATTGTTCTGTCTGCTGGATTATAATCCAGTGACTTCAGGCTAACTTCCTCATTGTCCAGATACGCTTTTTCAATTTCAAATGGTAAACCGTGAATGCGGAGCTTCAGGTAATTATAAGAAGTTATATACTTTCCATCCTTATGTTGCTGAATTACAATTTCTCCCGGTTTCCCTCTAAATTTGAAGGTTTTAAAGCTGTACCTCCCTTTTTTGTAGTCATAACCATCATGGGCATCTTCGTATAAAATAGAAGTTTCGCTTCCATCTTTGTAATAAACGTCCAGGAATAGTGCTTCTATTTCAATTTCATCTACATAATTCTGAACAGGAAACTTCGGAATAATTGCTCCTTCCTTTACAAAAATAGGCGATCTCTCCAGTGGCGCATCCACCCAATATTCTTTTCCTCCGGTTAACAGCTCATCATTCCAGAAGTTGTACCATTTGCCACGTGGAAAATACACTCTTCGTCCCTGCACGTTCGCATCCTGGATTGGACACACTAGAATCTGGTTGCCGAATATAAATTCATCAGAACGATAATAGGTGTGCACATCTTCCTGATCAAAATATACCAGTGGCTTTAAAATAGGGATACCTTCTTCTACATACTGGTAAAATGCAGTATATAAATAAGGTAGCAGTTGATATCTTAACCTGATATATTCCCTGGTAATGTTTAAAACTTCTTCCCCAAAAGACCAGGGTTCCTGATTCCCGTGATCTCCCGAAGAATGAACCCGGCAAAATGGATGAAATATCCCAAGCTGAATCCAGCGGGTAAATAGTTCTCCTGAAGGTTGCTCTGCAAAACCACCAATATCGCTACCCGTAAAGCTCATTCCGCTAAGGCACAGCCGCTGCACCTGTGTATTGGCAAGCCATAAATGTTCCCAGCTGGCAATATTGTCTCCTGTCCAGGTAGCGCAGTATCGTTGCCCACCTGCAAAGTTCGCGCGGGTCATGGTAAATGGCCTTTTTGGAAAAGTGTATTTTTGCACTCCGTGATGTGTTGCCCGCGCCATTTGCATTCCGTAAACGTTGTGGGCTTTCCTGTGGCTGCAGTAATTACCATCGTAATTGTGACGTACATCCATAGGAAAAGTTTTTCCCGGCACCTCCATAACTGCAGGCTCATTCATATCGTTCCAGACTCCTTTTACACCAATTTCACCCACAAGCTCCTTAAACAATCCTGCCCACCATTCTCTAACTTTCGGATTGGTGAAATCCGGAAAGTAACATTCTCCCGGCCAGACTTTTCCGCGCATAAAAGGGCCGTCGGCTCTTCTGCAAAAATAATCATTCTCCAGGGCTTCTTTAAAAATCTTATAATCTGCTTCAATTTTAATTCCCGGGTCAATAATAACCACAGTCTTAAACCCTTTTTCTTCAAGGTTCTCCACCATCAGTTTAGGATTTGGAAAGTGTCTTTTATTCCAGGTAAAACATTTATAATCTTCCATATAATCAATATCCAAATGGATAGCATCGCAGGGAAATTGAAGTTCCCTGAATTTAGCTGCAAGTTCATTTACCCTACTTTCGGGAAAATAGCTCCACTTGCTTTGATGATAACCTAAAGCCCACATGGGGGGCATGCCTGGAGTTCCCGTGAGGTGTGTATAAGAAGTTACCACATCGGCAATTTTAGGGCCGTAGATAAAATAATAATTCATTTCACCACCTTCAGCCCAAAATTTCACCTCGTTCCTTTTCTCCTGGCAAAAGTCAAAATGTGTTCTGAAACTGTTGTCAAAGAAAATTCCGTAGGCAATATTGCTGTGCAACGCAGTATAAAAAGGCACAGCTTTATAAAGTTCGTCCAGATCTTTATTGAAGGCGAACTGATCTTTGTTCCACAAACTCAGTTTTTTCCCTTTTAAATTGAAGTTGGTAGGTTTATCCCCCAGTCCGAAGAAATTTTCTCCATCAACAGAGGTCTTGTTCATCTTTACAAAATTGCCTCCATATTTAAAACTTTCTTCCCAGTGAAAGCCCATCTCTTCTTCTACAATTACATTATCCTGAAGGTCATAAATGCCGATTTTAAGATCTGTAGTAGAGATTTTACATTTTATTTTGCTGGTAATAATGGTGATTACAAAAGGTGCCTCTTCAATTTGAAATTTATTGAAACCGTGCATGCTATCCTTATCAATGGCGTAAGAAAAATCATTTTCAAAAATACCATCGGTTGCATACCTGAAACGCAAAATGCTATCCCGTAAAACGTGGATGCGCAGCATAACGTTATTCTTTGTAGAAAAAGTAACCGAATTTCCATCCCATTCAAGGCTTTCAACTTCTCCCGGAAATAAATTTCCTTTAGTTTCCAATTCGGTGCTTGTAATCATAGTAGATTATTGATTTTTAGATCAGCGTTACTTGTGCTTATCCAAATTTAAATTTGAAGGCAAAGATAAAACTTGAATTTATACAAAATTTCCCTTTCGGAAGGAATATTATCTATTCATAATCACACTGTATGCCGAAAATTGCCAAATTTGACGCTTCTCTTTTTAAATGAAGATGAATTATTGCTACAATACTGGTAATCAAATATTATAAGCACATTTTATCATGCTCTAGAGCTGAAAAAGGAGTCTCAAACGGTGATTCCGGACTTTTCCAGGCAGGTTTAGACGCTTTAGGTTAATCTTTAACAGTTTAAGGAAAAGTCAGTATCCAAAAATGGCAATTATCGATATCTATTTTAGGAATGACTTCAATTTTTCCAACAATAAGGTAATATTTAGCCACTAATATTTAAATTTGCAGGATTCACAAAAAATTTAGAGAATGAAGATATTTTCAAGAACATTTCTTGTCCTTATGTTTTTTAGTTTTTCACTTTCTGGAGCGCAGGAAGTGATTCAGAATAACCAGTCAGATTTTGGGGAATTTATGGATCGCAGCGGCAACCGCTACAGGGCCGCATCGGGCTATCCCGGGCCTGAATACTGGCAAAACGAAACGGACTACGAGATTGAGGTAACACTTAATGACGAGGATCACAGTATTTCGGGAAAAATTACCCTCACTTATACAAATAATAGTCCGCAGGACCTGGATTTTATCTGGATGCACCTGGAACAAAACAGGTTTACCGAAGATTCCCGGGGGACGTTAACTACACCAATAGGAGGGAACCGCTATACTGGAAATACAGACGGAGGTTACGAAATTAGTAATTTGGAGGCAAAAGTTAAACGCAGCACTTCTTCAAAATACTTAATTACTGACACCAGGATGCAGGTTTTCTTTGATCGTCCAATTCCGGCAAATGGAGGAAAAGCAACCGTTTCTATGGATTTCAGTTATAATATTCCTGTTGAGGGAATGGATAGAATGGGACGTTTAGAAGTGGAAGACGGGACAATTTACGCGATGGCGCAATGGTTTCCAAAAGCTGCTGTTTTTGATGATATTGAGGGCTGGAATATTGAGCCGTACCTTGGTGCCGGTGAATTTTACCTGGATTACGGAGACTATGATTACAAGATTACCGCTCCTTACGATCATATCGTAGTAGCTTCAGGCGAATTGCAAAATCCGCGGCAGGTGCTTTCTGCTACCATGCGTGAAAGAATGGATCGTGCATCAAAAAGCGATACCACGGTATTTATTGTGAGACCCGAAGAAGTAAACGATATGTCCATTCGTGCAAAGCAGGAGGGAACGCTAACCTGGCATTTTAAAATGGAAAATACCAGGGATGTTGCTTTTGGATCTTCCAAAGCATTTATCTGGGATGCGGCAAGAATAAATCTCCCTGGCGGCGAACAAGCTATGGCACAATCTGCTTACCCTAAAGAGAGCGCCGGAGAGGATGCATGGGGTCGTTCTACAGAATATTCTAAATACTCCGTCGAGCATTATTCAGAAAAGTGGTTTAACTATCCTTATCCTGTGGCTGTAAATGTGGCTGCAGATATTGGCGGAATGGAATATCCCGGATTGAACTTCTGCGGATGGCAGGCTGAAGGCGAATCGTTATGGGGAGTTACAGATCATGAATTTGGACATAACTGGTTTCCAATGATCGTTGGTTCCAATGAAAGAAGATATGCGTGGATGGATGAAGGCTTTAATACCTTTATAAACCATTACAGCAGCCTGGAATTTAACGATGGGGAGTATGGTTCCAACCTTAACGAGACAAGGCGACTTGTAAGCTGGTTTAACAGGCCAACGCGTGAAGGTATAGATACCTATCCAGATGTTACCAATTTAAGGAACCTGGGGATGACGGCATATTACAAACCTGCGATTGGTCTTTTGCTGTTGCGTGAATATATCCTCGGTCATGAGCGTTTTGATAACGCTTTTAAATCCTACATAGAAACCTGGGCTTATAAGCACCCTCAGCCAAAAGATTTCTTTAATCATATGGAAAATGTGGCGGGAGAAAATCTTTCCTGGTTTTGGCAAGGCTGGTTTTACGGGACAGGAAATATCGATATAAGCCTGGATGGAGTGCAGCAACATCAGGGTAATTATGTGATCACTGTTTCTAACAAAGGAGAAATACCAATGCCGGTGGAAATGAAGCTAACGTATGAAGATGGTACTACGGAAAACCTACGGCTACCGGTGGAAATCTGGCAACGTGGTGATAGCTGGAACCATCTGCTGGAAACGGAAAAAACACTTGAAAGTGTAGAACTGGATCCTGAAAAAATCCTTCCTGATGTTAATTTCTCGAATGACAGTTGGCCGACAGATTTTTACAAAGAGTAAATTCACCTAATTTGTGTATCGTCCTAAAAAAAGGTCCAGTTCTGATGAACCGGGCCTTTTTTTATGCACACTATATAGTCTTTAAGATTCAGGTTTCTTCTGAAACAGATGATTTTCCTTAATGTGTTTTACGGTATCCTCTTCCAGGCCTTTTTCCCAGCCGCCTTCTCCGTTCCTAATCAGTTCGTAAATTTTTCGTGAATTAATATCCAGAACTTCAGGATCATAATCTGTGATATCCACAACGCGTCCGTTGTCTTTAAAAAAGCTGTACAACTCTTTGGTTCTTTGTTCAACTTCCAGGTTTTCACTGGTAATTATTTCGCCGGTTTCAGGATCTTTTTGAGGATGAAGATAAATTTTAAGGCTTTTAAAAAATAATTTTCCAAATGCTTCTAAAATTCCGCCGCTCAAATCTTTGTAGTAATCTTCTTTAAAAACTTCTACCAGCGTATTCACACCCATAGTAAGTCCCATTCTTTCCCTGGTAAATTGAGAAAAATATTCCACTACTTTGTAGTATTCCTGGAAATTGGAAATCATTACGGTGTGTCCCAGGGAACAGAGTAGATCTGCCCTGTCCAGAAAATCCTTTTCGTCTATTTCGCCTTCATTTCTAAGATTGAAAAGTGTAATTTCGAAGATCCCCAGGATACGTTCTTCATCTACTTTTTTCTCCTGTTTGAATAATTCCAGTGATTTTTGAAACATGCTGAGGTTCACCCTTGTAACAGGTCTAAAACTTCCACGAAGTGTTAGGATATTCTTTTTATAAAGCAAATCTGCGGGAAGCACATTATTTCCATCCGGCTTAAACATTATAGCATCGGTCTTCCCTGTTTTTACCAGGTGCAGGCTCATTAACCTATTGTCTACCTGCTTAAAAACCGGGCCGGTGAAATTCACCATGTCAATTTCAATTTTATGGGAATTAAGGTGGTCGTAAAGGCTGTTGAGAATAGTTACAGGATCATCATGGTGGTAATATGCCCCGTAGATAAGGTTTACGCCCAAAATTCCGAGACTTATTTGCTGTTTTGCCGCATTACTTTCATGAAACTGAACATGAATAATGATCTCGCTGTATTCTTCTTTCGGTTTTGACTGGAACCTGATTCCCAGCCAGCCATGGCCTTTATATTTTTTGGCAAAATCTATTGTAGCAACGGTGTTGGCGTAACTAAAAAAAAGCTTATTGGGATGTTTTGTCCGTGAAATTCTTTCCTCGATGAGGCCGGTTTCATAGGCCAGCATACTCTTAAGCCGGGACTCTGTTACATATCTTCTGTTTTCTCCAACGCCATATATGGCATCGCTAAAATCTTTATCGTAGGCACTAAGGGTTTTGGCAATGGTGCCCGACGGATTTTGGGCCCTAAAGAAATTTCTCACAGTTTCCTGTCCTGCTCCAATTTCGGCAAAGGTTCCGTAAATGTTTTCATTCAGATTAATGCGAAGGGCCTTATTCTCTACAGAAACCATTTCGCGAAATTCTCTTTCCTTTTCTAAATCTACAGACATATTTTCACTTTACCTTAAATGTAAGAATATTTGAAATTATGAGCCACCCTCATCTTCATAAGTATTTGCTAAGTTTTTTCTACAACACCATTGGAGGAAAACAAGAATGGTATAATTACGTATGCTTAGTAACTTCCTTTGTTACTAATCACAATTATATAATATGAAATCCTTATTTTGTTTTTTCTTTATTAGCATCTTAATTATGAGTACACAAAACGTAAACGCACAAACCGATTTTATTTTTAAAAAGGATCACGATGCAATACAGGTTTCAGACCTTCAGGTATCTGCAGAATTTTATAAGAATATTATGGGACTAAAGGAAATTCCCAATGGTGGACTTCCAGATCACATCCGCTGGTTCCAGTTATCAGATAAAACTCAGTTGCATATTATAGAGAATAAAGAAAAAATTCAGAAGTACAAAGGCGTACATATGGCAATAAGTACAGATATTCTTCATGCTTTTATGGAGCACCTTAAAAATAATAATGTTCATTTTGAGAACTGGCCGGGAGAAGCAGGGACAACAAATTCACGTCCGGATGGTGTAAAGCAGATTTATTTTCAGGATCCCGATGGCTACTGGATTGAGGTAAATGACAACCAGCTTTAAATCTGATTTTTCCTTTTAAGTTGAAATTTTTGTAACAAACCTTAAGAGGGAGCGTCTTTAAAAGAAAACATTTTATGGGACGCTCTTTTTTCTATTTTTTCTTCTTTCTGTTCTTTGTTCAACTTTCTTCAGCACAGGAAATTTCAGCTCAATTACTCGATCGTGTTTCTAAACAGCCTGTCCCTTACGCAACCATACAATATGGAACAAACAAAGGTGTGGTAACTAACGATGAGGGCATCTTCAGTATTCCTTCAGAAGGTACTGATGCTACTATTTCCATTTCCTCTTTGGGTTACGAGACTGTTGAAGTCGATATTGTTAAAATTAAGGGCATCATTTATCTGGAGCCACAATCTATCCAGTTGTCCGATATATTCCTTTCCGATAAAAATCTTACCGGAAAGGAAATTATAGAGCGTGTGATCGCTTCGGTAGATAGTAATTACAATTTTAACCTTACTAAAAAGCGGTTCTTTTTCCGAAGATCTTATTTTAATAAAATCAATCAATTGGATCTTGAAGTTGAGAATAGTACGATTGCAGAACTCGACCAGAATTTTATGAATGAGGTAGTCGATAATATTCCGCATTATGCAGATAGTTATAACGAATACTTTGGCGATTTCTACGGAAATTATGACAAACAGAAAGTACAGTTGATAAAGGCTGCAAAATTAGATAATCCGGTTAATGAGGAATCTTTGGAGGAAATCACCGGAAGGATGGAAAAGATTTTTCAGAAGAAAATAGGTGAGGGGACCTACGTAAAAATAAAATCCGGAATTATTGGAGTTAAAGTAGATGGAATGGAATTTCAAGAGGAAATTTCAGAAACAAATGAAGCTGCGAAACCAAAAATAAAAACACCTGAAGAATTAGAAAAAGAGAAAGCAGACAAGCAAAAAGAGGTGCAGGCAGTAGCCGGAAAGTTTGTACAGCGGCAATTGCGCAAAATGTTCTGGAATGAAGACAATACTTTTGATGTTTTTGAAAAAGCGAGAAAATATAGATTTGCAGTCGATGGCTATGCCCAGTTAGATAATTCTGTAGTTTACGTGATAAGTTTTGAACCCAAAAGGGGAGCTGATTTTAAAGGAAAAATTTACGTAAATACTGAAGATTTTGGGGTCCATCGCCTGGATTACGAAAATGTAAAGGCGATTAGCTCTTTTAAACTTTTTGGGATTAGCACAAAAGATGATGTCTACAGGGGAAAAATGATTTTCTCGAGGGGAATGGATGGAAAGTATAACCCTAAATACCTGGAACAGGAAGACGGTACAACTGTTGGGATAGACCGCCCCTTAACAATGATGGTAAAGAAAGGGAATTTTCTTTGGAACAAGAAACTGGATGAACTGGATATGGAAATCAGGTTAAGTAACAGCGATATTTCGAAATTTGAGCTGGTAGTTTATGAAGATGATCCATTAGAGGAAAGTGATTACGAATCTTTTCAGATTTCTGATAATTACGAATATCAGGTTTTCAAAAAATATAATCCAGACTTCTGGAATGGTTATAATATTATAGAACCAAACGCCGCAATTAAAGCCTTTACCGCACTCGAGGAAACAACAGAATTATAAAATTTCATAATCAAAAAAAGGTCTGAAAATTGGCGTTCCTGCCACTTTTCAGACCTTTTTTATTCCAGGATATACTTAGAACGTATCTGTAGCAACTTTGTAGGTGGGATCTTCCAGAATATTAACTTCTATAATTCCATCTGCATTGTTTAGCAACCTTCTGCAGTCCTTGCTTAAATGTCTAAGATGTACTTTTTTGCCAACTTTACTATAACGCTGAGTGACTTGATTTAAAGCTTCAATAGCAGACATATCGGCAATTCGACTATCCTTAAAATCTATTATTATCTCTTTTGGATCGTTTACAACATCAAATTTTTCTGCAAAATTAGTAGTAGAACCAAAAAATAACGGGCCATATATTTCATAGTGTTTAACACCATTTTCATCAATACTTTTTCTAGCTCTAATTCTCTTGGCGCTTTCCCAGGCAAAGAACAATGCCGAAAGTATAACTCCAACCAGAACTGCTAAAGCCAGATTGTGCAGAATAACAGTTATGAGTGCAACAATAATTACCAGAAAAATATCTTTCTTAGGTACTTTATTAAATATTTTTAAACTGGCCCACTCAAAAGTTCCAATGGCTACCATGATCATTACTCCTACAAGAGCTGCCATTGGTACCTGTTCTATGATGGGTGCACCAAATAACACTATTCCAAGAATGGTAAAGGCTGCAATTATACCAGACAACCTAGCTCTGGATCCAGCCGAGAGGTTCACTAAAGTTTGAGCGATCATTGGACAGCCACCCATCCCGAAGAAGAATCCATTTAGTATGTTTGCACCTCCCTGGGCAATACATTCTCTGTTGCCACTACCTTTGGTTTCTGTAATTTCATCTACCAGGTTTAAGGTAAGCAAGCCTTCGGTTAATCCAACTGCCGCCATAATCATAGAATAAGGGGCAATAAGTTCAAATGTTTCCCAGGTCAATGGAATATTCGGTATGTGAAAAGGAGGAAAGCCACCACTTACAGAAGCGATATCTTCAACTATTTTAGTATCTATACCCAGAAAGTATACCAAAAGGAATACAATTATTATGGCAACCAGCGAAGAAGGAACTGCTTTAGTAAGTTTAGGTAAGAAAACAACAACCGCAATGGTTAAGGCCACTAAACCGGCCATAACATATAAAGAAGTTCCGGTTAGCCATACAATATCGCCATTAACCACCGTCTTAAACTGGTCTAACTGAGACATAAATATAATAATAGCTAAACCGTTAACAAACCCAAACATTACAGGATGAGGTACTAAACGTATAAATTTTCCGAGCTTAAAAACTCCAATTATAATCTGAATTACCCCTGCTAAAGCCACCGCTGCCAAAACGTATTCAAGGCCGTTGGATTGCATTAGAGCAATTAAGACGATAACTGTAGCGCCGGCTCCACCTGAGATCATTCCTGGTCTTCCCCCGAAAATTGCCGTTACCAAACACATTATAATGGAAGCGTATAATCCCATTAGTGGAGGAAATCCGGCTAAAATAGCGAAGGATAATGACTCTGGGATCATGGTCATTGCCACGGTTAAACCGGCAAGAACTTCGGTTTTATAATCTACTTTTTGTTTAAAATCGAAGAGATTAAAAATCTGTTTCATAAAAATAAAATATTAATAGTAATGAAGTTGAAAGGAATACTTTCAGCTAAAAAATGGATATAATAAGAGATATTGGGTACAGGCAGAGCTGTTTACGGCGGAGTAAGTGGGGATGATGTTATGTTTCTTCCGTGCTTCATAAGAGCGGGCAAAATTAGTTAATTTTTTCTAATAGCAAAGCTTTTGAAGGAGAAGCTGTTAACTTTTACAGCTTTGTCAAAATTCTGGCTAGTAATTTAAGGTATTTGTAATCTATTGGCTTTTAAAGGCCTGCCATTAAAATGACAATTATCGACCTGCTAACGGAAAAATTGAAAAAGTTAGGAGAGCGGAATTAATTGAAATATCTTTGTAAAAAATTTCAGTTATGGCACATAAAGCCGGTTTTGTAAATATTATAGGAAATCCCAACGTGGGAAAATCTACACTCATGAATGCTTTTGTGGGTGAAAAACTTTCCATTATTACCTCCAAAGCTCAAACCACGCGGCACAGGATCCTGGGAATTGTGAACGGGGAAGATTTCCAGGCGATTCTTAGTGATACGCCGGGAATTATTAAGCCAGCTTACCAATTACAACAATCTATGATGGATTTTGTGAAATCTGCTTTTGAAGATGCCGATGTGCTGGTTTATATGGTCGAAATTGGGGAAAGAGAACTCAAGGATGAGGCTTTTTTCAACAAAATTATTCATGCTGAAATTCCTGTTTTATTGCTTCTGAATAAAATCGACAAATCAAATCAGGAAGAACTTGAAGAACAGGTGGAGCTATGGAAAGAAAAAGTTCCGAATGCTGAAATTATGCCGGTTTCTGCGTTACAAGGCTTTAATGTTGCTGAAGTTTTCAATCGTATTGTAGAATTATTGCCTGAAGGTCCTGCTTTTTATCCAAAGGATACGCTTACCGATAAGCCGGAACGCTTTTTTGTGAACGAAATCATCAGGGAAAAAATCCTGATGCACTACAAAAAGGAAATTCCTTATTCCGTAGAAATAGATACGCAGGAATTTTTTGAAGAAGAGGAAATTATCAGGATGCGCAGCGTGATTATGGTAGAGCGTGAGACCCAAAAGGGGATTATTATTGGCCATAAAGGATCTGCGTTAAAAAGGGTAGGCGTGGAAGCACGTAAGGATCTGGAGAAATTCTTCGGAAAGCAGGTTCACCTGGAACTATACGTAAAGGTCAACAAAAACTGGCGTAGCGACAGCAATCAGCTTAAAAGATTCGGTTATAATGATTAATGCAACCGGTAACTAAAGGTCGATATTGTGGATTTTTTGGCATCGGCTTTAAATCGAAGCGGACTCTGCTGATTTCAAATTATTTTATTCCGAAGTTATAGAAGTTGCAAAAAATTGAGAGTCAATTAAACTCCATAGTGAGTTGGTTTGACATGTAATTTTAAACATTAAACCTACTCGTCAGGCAAAAGCACATTTCTCCTGGGTTTGTTGTATGGTGAAGACTGAGAATGTAGTCTAAAATAGACTGTTCCACTTTTCTCTTTAAACCCGAATTTTTACACTAATTTTGCAACCTAAATAAAAGAAAATCCGGTATGGGTAATATAGTAGCCATCGTGGGAAGGCCAAATGTAGGAAAATCCACTTTTTTTAACAGATTGATCCAGCGTCGCGAGGCCATAGTGGATTCCGTTAGCGGAGTTACACGCGATCGTCATTACGGTAAATCTGACTGGAATGGGCAAAAATTTTCCCTAATCGATACCGGTGGATATATTAAAGGTAGCGACGACGTTTTTGAAGCTGAAATCGACAAACAGGTAGAACTTGCCATAGATGAGGCAGATGCCATTATTTTTATGGTAGATGTGGAAACCGGCATAACCCCAATGGATGAAGACGTCGCATTTATACTGCGAAAAGTTGATAAACCGGTTTTACTTGCAGTTAACAAAGTCGACAATAATAAACGACTCGCAAACGCTGTTGAATTTTATAATCTCGGTCTGGGAGAATATTTTCCAATTGCCAGTACCAATGGAAGCGGAACCGGGGATTTACTGGATGCACTTATTGAAGCGTTGCCAGAATCTGAAGCCGAGGAAGAAACAGAATTGCCACGTTTTGCTGTGGTAGGAAGGCCAAATGCAGGAAAATCTTCCTTTATAAATGCACTTATTGGTGAAGACAGGTATATCGTGACCGATGTTGCCGGTACAACAAGAGATTCCATAGATACAAAGTACAACCGTTTTGGTTTCGAATTTAATTTAGTTGATACTGCAGGAATTCGTAGAAAAGCTAAAGTTAAGGAAGACCTGGAATTTTATTCGGTGATGCGCTCTGTACGTGCCATTGAAAATTGTGATGTGTGTCTCGTGGTGTTGGATGCGCAGCGTGGTTTTGACGGTCAGGTTCAGAATATTTTCTGGCTTGCACAACGTAACCGCAAAGGAATTGTAATCCTTGTAAATAAATGGGATTTAATAGACAAAGAAACCAATACACTCAAGGAATATGAAGCGAATATAAGGCGCGAAATAGAACCTTTTACAGACGTCCCCATTATCTTTATTTCGGTACTAACCAAACAGCGGGTTTTTAAAGCTATAGAAACTGCTGTACAGGTTTTCGAAAACCGAAGCAAGAAATTAAAGACCCGGGAATTTAACGATGTAATGCTTCCAATTATAGAAAGTAATCCGCCACCGGCATATAAAGGCAAATACGTAAAGATCAAATTCTGTATGCAGCTGCCAACTCCACAGCCTCAGTTTGCGTTCTTCTGCAATCTTCCGCAGTATGTGAGAGATCCTTATAAACGATTTTTAGAGAATAAAATCCGCAAAGAATTCGATTTCAGCGGGGTACCAATTACAATTTACTTCAGAAAAAAGTAATATCGATTAAACTAAAAGGGATAACGTTAGTCTAAAAGGAGAGGGAGGAGCAGATCTTTCCTTTTCATCTATCAAATTCTTTTTAATGAAACTTTATTACACGCTCGCGTTGCTGTTCATCACCGGCATTGCGTTTTCCCAGAATTTCGAAATTTCCGGAAAAGTAGTGGACGAGGCCGGAATTCCTTTAGAATCTGCTACTGTCTACCTTGAAAAAGCAGTCGACAGCAGCTTGATTACTTACACAATTTCAGAAAAAAACGGAAATTTTCGTCTCACCGGGAATACCAGTATTCCCAAAGCAGATTTATATATTTCATTTGCCGGATATCAATCCTACAGGAAAACCCTGGAAATTGAGGAGAAGATAGAATTGCCCACTATTAACATGAAAATTCAGGATAACGAGCTTGAAGAAGTAATGGTTACTGGTACACGGGCACCTATCACTATTAAGAAAGATACTTTAGAATTTAATGCTGATTCCTTTAATACACGACAGGATGCTAACCTGGAAGAGTTAATGAGGAAGCTTCCGGGAGTTGAAGTGGATAACCAGGGCAATATTACGGTAAATGGAAAACCGGTTTCGAGAATTCTGGTAAACGGAGAAGAATTTTTTGGTGATGATCCTAAAATTGCTACGAAAAATCTTCCGAAGGAAATTATCGATAAAATCCAGGTAACCGATACCAAAACACGATCGGAAGAATTTACAGGAAAGCCCGGAGATCCAGAGAATAAAACAGTAAATATTACCATAAAGGAAGATAAGAACAAAGGCTACTTTGCCCGGGCCACTGCCGGTGGGGGAACAGACGATCGCTACGAATTAAGCGGAATCGGGAATTATTTTGAAGACAACCTGCGATTGAGTGTTTTAGGTAGCTCCAACAATATCAATTCTTCTGGGTTTAGTTATGATGAGGTTTTTGGAATGATGGGCCGGACTGCCGGGAGTAACGTCTTTGGGGGTGGCGGAGGCGGAATTACAAAGGCTGAAACGGCCGGTCTTAACTTCGTAAATAAATGGAAAGAAGAAAAGGAAATCGAATTAAGCGTAGATTATTTTTTCGGAAGAAATGATACCGAAAGAAGGACCGTGGTAGCGCGGGAAAATATTCTGCCAGACTCCCGCTTCTTTACTAATTCTGAAGAGAGTAGTAATTTGTTAAACGATAGTCATCGTGCAAATGCTCGTTTTGAAGTGGAGTTTGATACACTTACAAGGCTTAGTATTAATCCTAGCTTCAACGCCAATTTCGGAAATTCCTACCGCGACCAGATGGCAGAGTCATTAGACGAGGATCTTAACCTAATCAACAGTACGACCACTTCCAACAATGAAGAACTGGAGAGCGCCCAATTTAATAATGATATAGATTTTATTAAGCGCTTTGGCAGTCGTGGTTCATATTTGCAAATGGAATTCGGGAATGACCATAGCAGGCAGAAAAACGATAATTTTTACTATTCTGAAAGCTTTTTTAGGGAAGAAGGCGAAGAGGTTGTTGAAATTCAGGATCAATATATAGACGAAGATGAAACGACAGATTCTTATTCTTTCCAGGCCAGCAAACGTAGCGTTCTGGCGAATCAGTTTTTTCTTGATGTCTCCTATGATTTTGATTATTCAAAAGTGACCAATAAAAGATATGTTTACGAAGCTGAAAATGCCGATGGCAACTACAACATACTTAATGACCTTTTAAGCAGTGATTTTGAGGTTAACAGCAGGCGGCATATTCCAAATGTCGGCCTAAATTATGAAGGAGATACCTGGAGGATCAATACAGAAGTTGGTCTCTTGCATACCAGTCTGGATAACAGCAATTATCTTGAAGAAACTTCTTTTGAAAATACCTATAACAACCTGTTTCTGGAAGCAGGAGTCCGTTATGAAATTGAAAGATCTAAGAGTCTCTCCATTCGGTATGACACCAATGTGGATATCCCTTCTATCCGGCAGTTGCAACCTGTTGTAGACCGTACCAATCCGTTAAATATTGTAGTTGGAAATCCCGAATTAAGGCCTACGTACCGGCAGGATATAAGACTTAATTACCGCAATTTCGACTTCGCAACCCGTAGCGGAACCTTTAGTTATCTTAATATAGGTTTTACAGATAACAATATAGTTCCAGTGACTACGGTAGACGAAGATCTTGTAAGGACTACAACTTACACAAACGTAGATGGGGTGGTAAATGGAAACGCGGGAGTTTTCTACAATAAACAATACAAGAAAGAAGCAAGGGTGTTTAGATATCAGGCCGGGTTAAACGCCGATTATAATAAGAATATTGGTTTTACCAATGCGGTAAGATATGAATCAGAACGTTATAGTGTAAGTCCGCGGTTGCGCCTTACTTATGAAATTGAAGAATTATTTAGCATAGAACCTAATTATGAGCTCACCTATAACAGCACAAATTATGATATTAACCCAGAAAGGAATGAGGATTTCATAAATCACAGCATAGGGCTGCAGGCCACTTCTTACTGGCCAGAAAATGTGGTTTTTGGTAATGATATTTCTTTTAATTACTTCGGAAATGTTTCTCCGGGTTTTGAAAATACTTCATTGCTTTGGAACATGAGCCTCGGCTACGAATTTCTGAAGGATAAAGCTACCCTGAAGGTGAAAGTGTATGATTTGCTGGATCAGAATATCGATACCCGCCGTGTCATTGGCGACGATTATATTCAGGATACCAGCAGTCTCATTCTTACCCGCTACGCAATGTTAAGCTTCACTTACAAACTAAGCAATTTTGGCGGCAGTGGCCCTCCGGACAGAGGAGAAAGACGGTTTTAACAGCAATTGACAAGATTTTGAATTTTGAATTCTGGATTTTGTAATTGGAATTTAAGAGGCAAGACATTTCTTTCCTCTTTCCACTCTATTATTTCTGGCTCCTTATTGCCGAAAAATGCCATTTTGAGCAAAGCATTATTTTGAATAATGAATTTTAAAATTTGAATTATGCCGGGCTTTCCTGTGTGAAAAATTTTTTCATCGATTTTTTTCCACTGTTTGCGTCTTGTTGGTGGCGTATCTTAATGCTGAAGATCACCATTTTGGGACTAGCATTATTATGAATTCTTAATTTTAAATTTTGAATGGAGATCAGTTTACTGTCGAAGAGATTATTTGGTATTCCCTTTTTTTGCTGGTGTTTGCTAGATGACGATAATTGTCATTTTGAGCACAGCATTATTTTTTGTGATGAATTTTAAAATTAAGGTAGGCTTACCGGCGAAGGAATTCTGTGATCTTTCTGTGATTTTATTGGTGTGTGTTCTTTATGTCGATAATTGCCTTTTTTAGAGCAAGACCAGGGAAAGAAACACTTCAAACTTCAGAATTTAAAATTTAAAATAATCGAATAGAGCTTTTCGCTTTCCACTATTTTTTTTAACAGAAAACAGACAACTCACAACTGAAGAAACTACCAACTTCCGCCGGCACCGCCGCCGCCAAAGCCACCGCCGCCAAAACCACCACCGAAGCCTCCGCCGCCGCCAAAGCCGCCTCCACCTCCGCCACCAAAGGTGCCGCGTCCCAGAGAACTTAAGATTACAGCATCAAACAATGTACTACGGCCACCTCTGCGACCGCCGTTTCTGCCTCCCCGGTTTTTCCTGCTTATAGAAATAAGAATAATTATAAAAATGATAAAAAAGATAATCGTGCGGATTGGTGTGCCTTCAGAAGTCCCGCGATTGGGAGTTCCTTTAAAAGTTCCATTAAGAACCTGGAAAATTGCCGAGGTACCGGCATCCAGTCCGGAAAAATAATCGTTGTTGCGGAATTCGGGTAAAATTACGCTCTCGATTATAGCTTTGGTATTAGCATCGGTAAGGTATTCTTCAAGTCCATAGCCTGTGGTAATCCAGACTTTCCGATCTTCTTCAGCTACAAGAATTAAAAGTCCGTTATCCTCGTCGCTTTGCCCGATGCCCCACTCATGGGCCCAATGCGTGGCGTAAGTTCCGGCGTACTCGCCTTCAAGGGAATTTATGGTGACTACAACAATTTGTGTAGAAGTGGTATCTGCATAATTTATAAGCTTTTGTTCGAGCTGACTTTCTTCAGAAGAAGAAAGCAAACTGGCTTCGTCATAAACGCTGGTTTCTTCAGAAGGCCTCGGTGGGATGTCCCGCTGCGCAAAGCTTATGCCGGTAAAAGCAAGTAAAAATAATAAGGTTAGGTTTAACTTTTTGATAGATATTAGCATTTATCCTTTTGAAATTTTGTCGGAAAGTTCGTTTACTGTTGTCTCTTTCCACGGGAAATGTTTCTGGAGCTGATCTCCGGCCTTTAATACACCGTCTACCAGTCCCTGTTTAAAATTTCCTTGTTTAAACTGTGCTACAATAGCATCTTTTGTGCTTTCCCAAAAATCATTGGATACCACATCGTTAATTCCTTTATCACCATAGATTACAAAATTACGGTCTTCTACGGCAACATAAATAAGTACACCATTATCCTGCTTTGTGTTGTCCATCTTCAGCATGTGGAAAACTTCCATCGCCCTATCGAAAATATCCAAATCTCCGGCAGATTTTTCCAGGTGAACCCGTATTTCTCCTGAAGTATTTTTTTCGGAAGTTCTTATTGCCTCTACAATTTCTTCCTCTTCAGCTTTCGTCAAAAATTCTTCAGTCCTGCTCATAATCTAAAATTCAAATTCGACGTCTGGTGCGGTTTCTGCTCCGGCTTCAGCTTCAAATGATGGCTTTCTTTCAAATCCAAACATTCCTGTAAAGATGTTGTTAGGGAATTTCCTGATGTAGGTATTATATTCCCTCACAGATTCATTGTAGCGCGTCCTTGCTACACTTATACGATTCTCTGTACCTTCCAGTTGTGATTGTAGTTGCAGGAAGTTTTGGTTTGCCCTTAATTCTGGATAGCGTTCTACGGTGACTAATAGTCGCGATAATGCTGAAGATACCTCGCCCTGGGCTTCCTGGAACTGTTGTATTTGTTGTGGATCAAGATTATTGGCATCTACATTTACAGAGGTAGCACGGGCACGCGCCTCAATTACATCTGTAAGTGTACCCCTTTCAAAATCGGCTGCTCCCCTTACGGTACTAACCAGGTTAGGGATAAGATCGCTTCTTCTTTGATAAGAAGTTTCTACATCTGCCCAGGTTTGAGTAACTGTTTCTTCCAGTTCTACCGCGGTGTTGTTAATGCCTGCAGTAAGGCTGTAAATAATAATTGCCACAACAACGATCACAATTGTTGGGATTAGCCATTTTTTCATAATTATAACTGATTTTTGATATTTATAAGAGTAGCTTTTATGCCCTCTAACTTACGAATAATTTCAAAATTGGTTAGGGTTTGATGCTTTTCTTCTTTCAGATGAATTTTTGCACCTTCCAGTGTAAATCCGCGCTCTTTTACGAGGTGAAAAATAAGCTCAAGATTCTTGATATCCTCTGGTGTAAACTTCCGGTTGCCTTTGGCATTCTTCTTGGGTTTAATAACATCAAATTCTTTTTCCCAAAACCGGATAAGCGAAGTATTTACCTTAAATGCTTCGGCAACTTCACCAATATTATAGTAGCGCTTTTCCGGGAGGTCTACGTGCATTAGTCGAGGGATTGGTTTTCTTGTTGTGCTTTTTCTAAAATCTCATCAAATTCTTCCGGAGAAAGATTTCCATAGTAAAAGTTGATAGGGTTAATCCTGTCTTCATCTTTAAAGATTTCGTAGTGTAAATGTGGAGCTTCAGATCTTCCGGTGCTTCCCACAAAACCAATAACATCTCCGCGTTTTACTGCTTGCCCACGACGTACATTGTACTTATAGAGGTGTCCATAAAGGCTGGTGTAGCCATAACCGTGGTCAATCCTTATATGGTTGCCATAGCCTGTAGAGCGGTTGTCTGCCCGGGTGACCCTTCCATCGCCGGTAGCGTAAACCGGTGTGCCGCGGGGTGCTGTAAAGTCCATCCCGTAATGGAATTTTTTTACCTTGGTAAAAGGATCTGTTCTCCATCCATATCCGGAGGCTATTCTTTTAAGGTCTTCATTTTTTACAGGTTGTATAGCTGGAACCGAAGCGAGTAAATCCCCTTTTTCCTTAGCGAGCTCCGCAATTTCATCCAGGGATTTGGATTGGACCACAATCTGTTTTGTAAGCACGTCCATTCTTTTGGTAGTTTCGATAATTAACTTGGAATTATCGAAACCTTCAAGGTCTTTGTAACGGTTTATTCCACCAAACCCAGCTTTCCGCTGTTCCTCTGGAACCGGATTGGCTTCAAAATACAACCTGTAAATGTTGTTGTCCCGGTCTTCAATATTTGCCAGCACATCCTGAACCTGATTCATTTTTTTGTTGAGAAGGCCATATTGCAGTTGCATATTTTGCAATTCCCTTTTTAAGGCTTTTTCTTTGGGAGTTTCAATCTGCGGGATGTTAAGGTAAATTACCAGCAGTATAAAACCTGCCAGAAAGGAGCTGAGGATACTCAGCATTATAATTCCTAAGCGTCGTCCCCGACGGCGCTCAATTTTTTTATAGGAAAGTGTCTCGCTATCGTAATAGTATTTAACCTTCGACATGAGTTAAATTTGTGCTATTTTTGCCATTATATAAATGCACATTATTGTGCAAATTCAAACGGTAAACGAACAAATATATGAATTGTTTCATCGCCGTCATAAATTTTGTAAAATTTAGAACAAAAGAGCTTCATGAAATCGCAAGATGTCCGAAACCAATTTCTCCAATTTTTTAAAAGCAAATCCCATTCCATAGTTTCTTCCGCGCCCATGGTGATAAAGGATGATCCTACGCTAATGTTTACCAATGCTGGGATGAACCAGTTCAAAGAATTCTTTTTAGGAAATTCAGAACCAAAAAATTCCCGGGTTACAGATACTCAAAAATGTTTGAGGGTTAGTGGTAAACATAATGATCTGGAAGAGGTAGGGCATGATACATACCACCACACGATGTTTGAAATGCTGGGAAACTGGAGTTTTGGAGATTATTTTAAAAAGGAAGCGATCCAGTGGGCGTGGGAATTACTTACTGAAGTTTATAAAATCAATCCTGAAAATCTTTACGTTTCTGTTTTTGAGGGCAGTAAAGATAACGATAAGCTGGAGCTTGATACTGAAGCTTTGGAATTATGGAAAGCCATTGTTCCTGAAGAGCGGATTATCTACGGAAATAAAAAGGATAATTTTTGGGAAATGGGTGACCAGGGACCCTGCGGACCATGTTCTGAAATTCATATCGACATTCGTTCTGATGAAGAAAAAGCTAAAACTTCCGGAAGGGAACTCGTAAATGCAGACCATCCCCAGGTGGTGGAAATCTGGAACCTTGTTTTTATGCAGTACAATCGTAAAGCTGACGGTTCTCTTGAAGAGTTGCCGGCAAAACATATAGATACCGGGATGGGCTTTGAGCGCTTGTGTATGGTATTGCAGGGCAAGCAATCTAATTATGAAACCGATGTTTTTACACCGCTAATCCGGGAAATTGAGGCAGTTACCAATAAAGAATACGGCACCTCAGAAAAGGCAAATATCGCCTTTAGAGTAATTGCTGACCATGTTAGAGCAGTCGCTTTTTCTATTGCAGACGGGCAGTTGCCGAGTAATACGGGAGCCGGTTATGTAATAAGAAGAATTTTAAGAAGGGCTATCCGCTACGGATTTACATTTTTAGACACCAAAGAACCGTTTATTTATAAACTGGTAGCGACTTTAAGCCGACAAATAGGCGAAACCTTCCCCGAACTTAAGTCTCAAAAACAACTTTGTGAAAACGTAATCAGGGAAGAGGAGATTTCCTTCTTGAGAACTTTGGATCAGGGGTTGGTGCTGCTGGAGAATATTATTGAGGAGGCTGAAGGGAAGAAAATTTCCGGAAAAAAAGCTTTTGAGCTTTACGACACCTATGGTTTTCCGATAGATTTAACGGCGCTTATCCTTAGGGAACGCGGATACGATTTAGATGAAAAAGAATTTGAGGCGGAATTAAAGAAGCAAAAAGACCGTTCCCGCGCCGCGACACAAGTTACTGCCGGAGATTGGACAGAGTTAAATTCCGTAGAAAAAGATGCTTTTATAGGTTATGATCATCTCGAGTCTGAGGTGAAAATTGCCAAATATCGAAAGGTGGAAAATAAGAAGCAGGGAGAATTGTTCCAGATCGTTCTTAACAAGACCCCTTTTTATCCGGAAGGTGGAGGACAGGTTGGTGACAAAGGCTACCTGGAAGCAGAGAACGGAAATGTTGTTTACATTATCGATACAAAAAGGGAGAATAATCAGATTATTCATTTTGCCAAATCCCTTCCCAAAAATCCTGAAGCGACTTTTAAAGCAGTTGTAGATGCATCTCAACGGGCAAGGACAGCCGCAAATCATACCGCTACGCATTTATTGCACCAGGCGCTACGAAAGATTCTTGGTGAACATGTAGAACAAAAAGGTTCTATGGTGCATAGTGGGTATTTGAGGTTTGACTTTTCTCATTTCAGCAAAGTTTCCAAAGAACAATTGGAGGAAGTTGAAGCTTTTGTAAATGCGCGGATCAGGGAAAACCATGAACTTAACGAGCAACGGAATATAGCTTACCAGGATGCGCTGGATCAGGGAGCGATCGCACTTTTTGGTGAAAAATACGGAGACTCGGTAAGGGCGATCCGGTTTGGGGAGTCTATGGAACTTTGCGGCGGAATCCATGTGAAGAATACAGCCGATATTTGGCATTTTAAGATAGTGAGTGAAGGTGCGGTAGCTTCGGGAATTCGAAGGATAGAAGCCATTACCGGTGATGCAGTAAAAGATTATTTTGCTGAACAGGATAAAACAATGGATGAGGTGAAAACCCTTCTGAAGAATTCCAAAGACCCCGTAAAATCCATTAGTAACCTGCAGGAAGAAAATTCAGAATTAAAGAAACAGGTAGAGAGTCTACTGAAGGATAAGGCTAAATCTTTAAAATCTGATCTTAAAAATGAAATTGAAGAGGTTAACGGAATAAACTTCCTGGCAAAACTTGTGGATATTGACGCCGGCGGAATTAAAGATCTGGCATTTCAGCTGGATAACGAGATGGATAATCTTTTTCTTGTGTTTGGAACAGAACAGAATGGAAAAGCTTTGCTTTCCTGCTATATTTCAAAAAACCTTGTTGCAGAAAAAGATCTGAATGCGGGAACTATAATTCGTGAACTCGGTAAATATATCCAGGGAGGCGGTGGCGGTCAACCATTTTTCGCCACTGCAGGAGGTAAAAATCCTGCCGGATTAAACGATGCTTTGCAGAAGGCGAAAGAGTACATTAAATAAACCTGCAGCACTTTAAGAACTGATGGAGAGGAACGATATGGAGTTTAGAACGAAAATACCAATTGCCGGGCAGGAACCTAAGATAGATTATAACTCTAAAATTTTTATGCTTGGCTCCTGCTTTGTGGGCAATATTGGTGGTAAACTGGATTATTATAAATTTCAGAATTACCGGAATCCCTTCGGAATTTTATTTCATCCTGTTGCCATAGAAAATTTTCTGGAGCGTGTGGTTTCCAGGTATAAATATAGCGATGAGGATGTTTTTTTCCATCAAGAAAGATGGCATTGCTTTGATGCTCACAGCGAACTTAGTAACCCCAACAAGAAAAATTTAATCAGAAATCTTAATTCGGGAGTAAGAAAATCTGGTAAGTTTCTTAATTCTGCCACTCATGTGGTGATCACCCTTGGAACAGCCTGGGGTTATCGCCAGGTGGATCTGGACAGGACGGTGGCGAACTGCCATAAAATTTCGCAGAAGGAATTTCAGAAGGAATTGATGATGGTGGATGATATTCGACAGAGTCTGCTGAAGATCCTATCTTATCTTCATATGATCAATTCCAAAGTCTCTGTTATTTTTAATATTTCACCGGTAAGGCATACAAAAGATGGTTTTACAGAAAACCAATGGAGTAAATCAAATCTTATGGCTGCATTACAACAATGTTTGGGAGAGTTTCAGCAGAACGAAGAATGGAAGAAAACCCTCTCTTATTTCCCTTCTTACGAAATTGTAATGGACGAATTAAGGGATTATAGATTCTACGCAGAGGATATGATACATCCAAGTAGTACAGCGGTGGATTATATCTGGAGTCGCTTTGATGACGTATGGATCAACCAAAATACCGCTGAGACAAAGAATGAGGTGGAAAAAATCCAGAGAGCCTTAAATCATCGTCCTTTTAATGGTAAATCTAAAGAGCATCAAAAGTTTAAAGATAAGCTTCAGGCGAGGATCAATAAACTTGAATCGAGAGTTCCACATATTAAATTTGCTAAACCAAAGTAGTCAAACATTTAAATTTTGGTAACGTTAAATTAATTCCAAATTATTCCGGGATTTCAAAAATTCCGTACATTTACTTTGCAGATTTCAGAGGTTAACCTGTTAATAATAAAGAGATAAGTCTTTTTAATGGAAATCTTTAAAAACTGCAATCTAAAATTTGTTGGGGTAGATTTTAGAAATTTAAAAAGTCAGTGGACGGGTGGGGCCGTCCACTGGCATTTTTAAAATAAGGTTTCTTTCTAAACCACAACAGTATTCAGCCTTTCCGGTTAGATTATTCCTCCAATTCTAAAATTTTGTAACTTGGCCTAAAGCTTATGCTATGAAGAAAATACTGCTTGGAGCACTCATTGTGATCCTTGTTTTTTTTGGGTATCGATATTTTGAAAATCAAAGGATTGAGCGGGAGAATCTTGAGGAGAATACGGTACTTATCCAGGAGCAGATTAGAAATGTAGGAAAATTAGTGGTAACAGAAGGCTCTTTTTCACAGGTTTATTCTTACAACGATTCTAAAAGTTTCTATTTTGATGTTTTATCTGCCAGAAAGAAAGCACTTATAGTTGTAAATGCAGAAGTTACCGTGGCTTACGATTTGAGCAAATTGCAAACCCATGTCGATGAAAAGAATAAAACTGTAAATATTATTCATATTCCGGAGGAGGAAATCTCTATAAACCCAGATATAAAATATTACGACGTCACGCAGGATTATCTCAATCAGTTTGATGCTTCAGATTATAACAAGATCAAAGAAAGGATTAATAAATCTATTCAGAAGAAAGTTGAAAATTCCAACCTGAAGTCAAACGCCAGGAACAGGTTGGTAAGTGAGCTTCAGAAAATTTATATTCTTACGAATTCCATGGGATGGACATTAACTTACAACAATATTCCTATCCAGGATTCAGGAGAATTTGAAGAAATAAAGATGTAAAGCTAGCTCACAAGTGCGGAATCTACAAGTTCAATTCCATCTTCTATTAAATGCGAAATTTTGGGACGCCTCTTTTTTAAGTCCGTTAAATGGTCTAGTGCTTTTTTTGCCAATTTTCGATCCTGATAAACCGCCAGCTCATAAATTTCTACGGACAGTAACCAGTCTTTGGGATGGTCTTTCTTTACAATATCGAATGCTGCAGAAAGAGAGAACATTGCATTTTTCCCTTCCCTGATATTTCGTACAGATTCGTAAAGGTTTTCAAGTTCTTCTTTTTCCGGACTTTTTGCACTTTTTATTGTGGTTGAAGAGGTTTTGTGGGTAATCAAATCAAAAGAATACACATCTGCAGGACCCGCAAAGGCAGAAACCACCTCTTTACCAACCGCCATATCATATTTTCCCCATTCCGGCTTAAATAGAATGCGATCGCCGTAACTCACCGTACAATTCCTGAAGCTAATCAGGATAATTTTGCCCTGAAGATTTCTTGTTCCCGTGATAATTTCGCCATTTACGACTATTCCTCCTTCAAATTCCAGTTTTACATTTTTCCCTTCATAAATGTCGTAAGCCTTCAGATCTCTTGGGCTCATATCTTCGATAGCAAGATTAATTCCCTTGAGTTTTCCTATCGGAGAGCCAAAACCTTCAGGATGATTTTCAGAGCCATGACCTACCAGCTCCTTTTCTTTATAAGAAAGTGCAGTTTTTCCGGAAGTACTTATGTAAACCGGTTTTCCTTCTCCGGAAATAACTTCTGAAAAATCTCCGGAAATCTGGATACCTGTGCTCAACTCTATAGTTCCAAGGTTTTTTGAGTCTATCAGTTTCTGAACGCCTTGCAGTCCACCGGTACGCAATGCCATTGTATTTGCAAATTCCTCCAAAACCTGACTCAGATGTGCAAAATCTGGTGTCACGTATAATTGTGGCTGAGGTTTGGTAATATCAAATTCCTGATCGGCAGCTGCTATGGTGTATGGCAGTTTTTTCACTTTATCTGTCATACACCAGGTGCTTTCTCCAATGGAGGAGAGAAGTCCGGCGCCGTAAATTTTTGGGTTTTCCAAAGAGCCAATGAGTCCGTACTCCACCGTCCACCAATGCAGGTTTCGGATTTTCGCCATTTCACTCGCCTTACCCATATTATTCTGGAGGTAATCTACTTTCTGCTGGGCAGCTGCGATGTCTTCTTCAGGAATTCCTTCAGCCTCTTTTAAAATAGAAAGATGGCGAATGGCTTCATACATTTCATAATCCCTGGAACTGGAAATAGCTTTACATCCAATTTCGCCAAACCTCCTGAGATATTCCGCATATTCAGGATTGGCAATAATAGGAGCGTGGCCTGCACCTTCGTGAATAATATCTGGCGCGGGAGTGTATTCAATATTCTCCAGTTGCCGAATATCACTCGCTATTACCAGTACATTGTAAGCCTGAAATTCCATAAACGCAGCCGGCGGAATAAAACCATCTACAGCAACCGCAGCCCAGCCAATTTCCTGCAAGATTCGGTTCATCCCATACATATTTGGTATATGTTCTATAGAGATTCCGGTTTTTTTTAAACCTTCCAGGTAAGAAGAATGAGCTACTTTGCTGAGGTAACTTACGTTTTTTCGCATCACATAACGCCACACCGCCTGGTTTATAGAACTGTATTCCTCATAATTCTGTGGTTTTATGTATTGCTGGAGATGCGCGGGTAAACGGTCCAGGATTTCGTTTGACTGTATTTTATTCAGCATAAATTAGAGCGATGCGTTGTATTAAAGATACAAAAATCAGCTGGCAAAATCATGCAGCGCAGGTGCAGCTATATAAATAAAAAAAGCCTCTAAAAAAGAGGCTTCAATCTATAATACTTTAGAGCGTATTTATTCTTTTGTTCCGGGAGGATATTTCTCCAGGATTTTGGCTACAATTTCGTTTATTCTCTCCTGTTTTCTTTCAACTTTTTCAGCAAGAGCGGCAGTTCCCATTCCCTGCCATACAAGCTCTCGGGATTCGGCATCTACAAGATCGAGGTACAAAGTTCCTTCACTGGTGCGGTTTACGGTGTTAAAACCAGATCCCCAGAACCATGGATTCCATCCCCAGCCATAACCCCAACCAGGCATCATGTTATTTTGATAAACATTAATGTTTTCGTTGGTTTTCGTGAAGATGCTCACTAAAAGGTCTGGTTCTTCAGATTTCGTAAAGCCTTTCGCCAACATTTCTTGCTCAATCGCTCTTAAAATCCTCTTTTTGTCAAGGTCAGAAATTTCTGCGCGATCAATACCGGGTTTAAAAAAAGCAAAGGTGTTATAAGAATCAAAATTTGCTTCGCGATCGTAATCTGAAGCTACTCTTACCGTACTGCAGGAAGTAAACAAAACTGCAAAAAGCAACAGGAACGGTGTAAATCTTAGGATTTTCATAGGTGTATAGTTTTGATGATATGTTCTTGTTTGGAACGAAATATTAGCGATAATAAAATTTTCTGACCTTTCTAAAAAAATAGGTTATTACTCATTTAATTTAAAAAAGGAGCAAAGAAAAAGCTTTTCGTCCTTCAAAAAAGGACTCAAGAATCATGCCGATTAAAAACAATTTGTTGCTCTGGCAATCTGTTTCTCAGGGCTAGTCCTGCCGGTTTGTTTTTTTATTGTAACCATACGGGCAGTGCCGGCAACCGCTTTCACAGCAATAGCCACGCTTTAAATGGTACTGTTCTGTAAAGCATTTGTAGCCCTCAGGCGTGAGGTAATAATCGCCCTCTTCTAACGGAATTTTTTTCTTAAAAAAACTCATAGCACAAAAATACAATTCTTATCTTGAAAGTATGATTCTGGTCGTGAACAAATATTTGCTTGGCAAAGGCTTTAAAGGGATCACCCTCTGGCCTTTTATAATTCTAAAATATCCGTGGCTAAAGGACGACAGGCTGCTAATTAATCACGAGCGCATCCATTTGCGGCAACAATTGGAATTGCTCGTTGTTTTCTTTTATATCTGGTATTTTATAGAATTTCTCATACGTTTGCTTAGACATAAAGATTCTCATAAAGCTTATTTAAATATAAGTTTTGAACGGGAAGCTTATAAAATGGAAAGTGACGGCCAATATTTGAACCGAAGAAGTTTTTGGGCTTTTCTAAATTATCTGTAACATTCATTGTTTTGCATCTTCCGCTTTTTGATCTTTGTGAAATGGCTGATATTTTTAAAACTGAAGAAATTGCTGTTCCCAACGAGTTTATCGGGAAATTTTCGGCTAAGAATATTTCGGTTTACTTAAAGCGGGAAGATCTTTTACATCCTGAAATTTCCGGAAATAAATTCAGAAAGCTTAAGTACAATATTCAGGAAGCAATTACGCAGGGAAGGCCGAAAATTGTCACTTTTGGAGGTGCGTTTTCCAACCATATCGCCGCCACAGGTGCTGCCGGAAAAATGGCAAATATCGATACTGTGGGAGTGATTAGGGGAGAGGAACTGGCTGTGGATTTGCCGAAAACTTTAAAATCTAACCCTACACTTAAGTTTGCCAGCTCCTGCGGAATGGAATTTAAGTTTATTTCACGTGAGGAGTACCGAAAAAAGGAAGATCCGGACTTTCTTGAAGCTCTAAGGCAGGAATTAGGCGATTTCTACCTCGTTCCGGAAGGCGGAACCAATAAACTGGCCATAAAAGGATGCGAAGAGATCCTTAAACCTGAAGATAAAGCATTCGATTACATCTGTACTTCAGTGGGAACGGGCGGCACCATTGCCGGCATAATAAATTCAACTTCAAAAGATCAAAAAGTACTCGGATTTTCAGCATTAAAGGGAGATTTTCTTACTTCCGAAGTAAAAAAGTTCACTAAGGCCGATAATTGGCAAATTTCGACCTCCTTTCATTTTGGTGGTTATGCAAAGGTGAACCGGGAACTTATCAACTTTATAAATAATTTTAAAAAAACATATCACATTCAGCTCGATCCCGTTTACACAGGCAAATTACTTTTTGGTATTTTTGCAATGATTGAAAATGGCGATTTTCCTGATAATGCTAAAATTCTGGCTATCCATACCGGCGGACTTCAGGGAATTGAAGGAATGAACAGGCGTTTGGCGAAAAAGAATTTACCTCTAATTGAAATTTGAAATGAAGATAAACCGAATTCTCTTACTATTTGTACTGAGTATTTTTATCTATTCCTGCGGAAGCAAGAAAAAAGTGGCAACCACAGAAAGAACTTCCGATAGGGAAGTTGTGGTACGGGGAGAAGCAGAACGGCACATTCCTGAAGGTGCCCCGGCTCCCGTTAGCCACGCCGAAAGTGTGGAGCAGTACATCGCGATGTTTGCTCCCATTGCGCAGGAAGAAATGCAACTCTATAAAATTCCAGCGAGTATTACGCTTGCCCAGGGTATTTTGGAATCTGGAGCGGGAAAAGGCAGGTTGTCCAGAAATGCAAATAACCATTTCGGAATAAAATGTCATGGCTGGAACGGTGGCAAGATTTATCACGACGATGATGCGAGCCAGGAATGCTTCAGAAAATATAATCACCCAAAATATTCGTATCGCGATCATTCTCTTTTTCTTGCCGAAAGACGCCGTTATGCCGAATTGTTTGAACTTGATATCGATGATTACAAAGGCTGGGCGAGAGGTTTAAAAAGAGCCGGTTATGCTACAGATCGAAAATATCCAAATAAGCTAATCGATTTGATTGAAAGATATCAGCTTCAGCGGTTTGATGAAGAAGTTTTGGGTAGACCTTCAAAAAGTTACGCAGATGTCGCTGATGGAAACAGGGGCGGTACCACGCACCTTGTTCAAAAAGGTGATACTTTATATTCTATAGCAAAGCGCTATAACACGACGGTGGCCGATTTACAACGATCTAATGATCTGGATGGAACCACGATTTCCATTGGCCAGCTGTTGTATATTAATTAATAATTAGAATCCAGTATTTATGATTTATAAAAGAAGCAGCGAGTTATTCGCTTCAGCTCAAAAAGTAATTCCCGGTGGGGTAAATTCTCCGGTTCGAGCGTTTAAAGCGGTTGGCGGAGAGCCAATTTTTATAAAAGAAGCCAGGGGCGCTTATATTTATGATGAAGATGGCAACGAGCTTATCGACTATATTAATTCCTGGGGTCCGCTTATTTTAGGGCATGCCCATAAACCGGTTATCGATGCGCTTGTGGAAAGGGCGAAAAAGGGAACTTCCTTTGGAACTCCAACCGAAATTGAGACTAAAATAGCCGAACTGGCGGTAAAAATGGTTCCGAATATCGACAAAATAAGAATGGTGAATTCCGGAACTGAAGCTTGTATGAGTGCTGTACGACTTGCACGCGGTTTCTCCGGAAAAGAAAAAATCATCAAATTTTCCGGTTGTTATCACGGGCATAGTGATAGTTTTCTGATCCAGGCGGGAAGCGGAGCGATTACTTTTGGGACACCAAATAGTCCCGGTGTGACTGAAGGTACCGCGAAAGACACTTTGCTTGCTACCTATAACAGCCTGGAAAGCGTAAAACAATTAATTGACGCGAATAAAGGCGAAATTGCCTGTCTAATTATTGAGCCTGTTCCCGGAAATATGGGCTGTATTCCTCCTAAAGAAGGATTTTTGGAAGGGCTAAGGGAATTGTGTGATGCAAACGATATTCTACTAATTTTTGATGAGGTAATGTCCGGATTCCGCCTTGCACAAGGTGGAGTCCAGGAAAGACTTGGAGTAAATGCCGATATTGTGTGTTTTGGAAAGGTGATTGGAGGCGGACTGCCAGTCGGCGCTTTTGCTGCGCGCAACGAAATTATGGATTACCTGGCGCCGGTTGGGCCGGTTTACCAGGCAGGAACCTTAAGTGGGAATCCGCTGGCGATGGCTGCCGGGATGGCGATGCTTCAGGAGTTGCATGATAATCCTGAAATCTATAAAAGCATAGACGAGAAAACTGAATATTTACATAAAGGAATAGAAAAGGCTCTGAAATCTAATGATGTTCCTCATACGATTAACAGAATGGGCTCAATGATTTCGGTTCATTTTTCTGAAGAGCCTGTACTCGATTTTGCTTCTGCAGCGACGGCGGCATCCAACGGTAAATTCAATAAATTTTTCCACGGATTACTGGAAAACGGAATTTATATTGCCCCGAGTGCTTTTGAAACCTGGTTTATAAGCGAAGCCTTGTCTTATGAAGACCTGGATAAAACCATCGCAGCGGTAGAGAAAGTTGCAAAAGATCTTTAGAAGTAAGTATGTTTGGAGTGATACCTTAGATTGTGTTGTAATGAAACAAAAATTAGCTAGTACTTCTTCTAAATTTTAAGAGAACTGCTTTATAAATTCGTCAGGTAGTGGGAAAAAAGAAAGAAAATAAGGAATTAAAACTATGGGACACGACTGTAAAGTTATTGATTAGTCTTTCTGTTTTTGCAATTTTAACTGCATTTATAGCTCCTTGGCTAGTTGCAGCAATTACTCCCGAAGTTCAATGGGATCACAAGGAAGCAGGTTATCTGGATTATTTTTTAGAAGGATTGGCTACTCCTTTTCTAGCCATTGCGGGAATATTAGGAACGTTTTTAGCATTTTACATGCAGCTTCGAGCCAACCAGATTCAGATAAAGAATTTTCAGAAAGAAATTAAACTTCAAAAGCAACAGAATAATATTAATCAATTTGAAGGAAAATTTTATGAGATGATTCGCTTACATAAGGAAAATGTAAAGGAAATTAAACTGATGATTACGGAAAGAAATTCCGAAGGGAAATTAGACTATAAAGAAGTGAATGGCAGAGATGTTTTTCAATATTTAGAAAATGAATTGAGAATTATTTATAATTTCATTTTAAAAGAGGGAGGTTTTAAGGGAAAAGAGTTCGACACAGCTTACCATTCTTTTTTTTTTGGAGCCATAAACTCACATGCCTTCGATGAACTGACCCCTCTTGTAGAAGAACATGCCAGCAGGTTTCTGGAATTTACAGAGGGACAATCCGAAGATTATTTTTATAAAAGTTTTGTAATTGCCAAATATAAAATTTTACAAGGTCATGAAAATAAATTAGGACACTATTACAGACACCTTTTTCAAACTGTAAAATTTGTTGCAGATCAGAAAAAAACTTTTTTAAAGTATAAAAGAAAAAGGAATTACCTGAATCTTCTTAGAGCACAACTTTCAAATTACGAGCAACTTATGCTCTTCTATAATTATGTAGCTTATGCTCCTGAGTGGGAGGAAGGGAACAAGTTTTTTAGTGATTATCGAATGGTTCATAACCTGAATAGAAATTTAATTCTTGATTCTATAATCTATGATGGTGAAAGAGAGCTTATTAAAGAATTCGACAAGCTTAAAGTAAAGGAGAAGACAGCTAGGAAGTGCAAAGATCCTGATCCAATATTTGATATTGAATACATATGACTCCAAAAGAGGCCTATTTCTTATCAGGATGTGATTCCTTCCGGATATATTTTTCTGTTTCAGAATTTAATTCAGCTCCAAGAAGAATGATAAAGCTGGTAAGAAAAAGCCATAGCATAAGTACGACTACTGCGGAAATTGAGCCGTAGACTTCGCCATAACTTCCAAAGTTGCTTACGTAATATGAAAAGCCCCAGGAAGCGATTAACCACAGAATAGTGGCTAGAAGAGCACCGGGTAATACCCATTTGAAGGCGGGCGTAGTACGGGGAGGAGCGTATTTGTATACCAGCGAAAGAAAAAAGACCACGATGGCAGCAAGTAGTAACCAGCGTCCATAACTAATTAGCGTTTCAATCCCAGATGGGAGCCCCAACATATGTACAATGGCCGGGAACGCAACAATAAGAGCCATACTAATAATTATAAGTATAACGGCACCTAAGGTAAACAGTAGGGTAAGCGCATTTTCTTTTATAAATCCGCGTGGCTTGTTAGGTCCGTACGCAATGTCTACTCCTGTAAATAAAGATTTTGTTCCTTTGTTGGCACTCCATAAACTGAAAAGGATACCAAAAGCCGTTCCCCATCCAAGTGTTGATCCCGAGGTAGACATAAAATTCTCTATCTGGCTTTCCAGTATCCCAAAGGCTTCCTGCGGCATCATTCCCGATAATTGTGATAATTGGCTCTGAATTTGCTCGGGGCTAACGGCGAGTCCGTAGATGGAAATCAGCGCCAAAATTGCCGGGAAAACTGCAAGAAAAGCGTAAAAAGCGACTCCGGCAGAAACAATGGAAACGTTATCTTCAGCAATTTGATCCTTTACGCTGAATCCTATCTTTTTCCATCCTGAGCCTTGAATTTTTGTTGGGGATTTAATCCCTTTTATTTCGCGCACGTGTTCAGACATTTGTTTTTTCTGATTTAACCGGAGCGGAAGTTTAAATCTTATATGGAAATATCTTCCCAATCCTATTGGTTTTTCAAATTACAGGAAAGAGGTTGGTTATCAAAAGCCTTTAAAGGTACTTTAACTTTAGTTGAAATTTAATTTCACTAGTTTTTGTGGTAAGATTGGAGAGAAGAGTTTATTCGTTGGAAATATAATCTGCAAGGTATTTGGCATCTTTTTTTATTCCGCCAAGTGTGGCAGAGCCGCGGGTGTAGAGCCAGGGCAACCCTATAAAATAGAGTCCGTCTATGTTACTTACTCCGCGATGATGTTCAGGATATCCGTTTTCTGTTAATTCCAGCCCTTCAATCCATGTGAAGTTTGGACGATATCCAGTTGCCCAAACAATATTTTTCAGATCCGTTATCTCTTTATTTTCAGTGTAAACAATGTTTCCTTCAGCATTTTTAACCTTTCCAACTAGCGTTACATTTTCCCGCCGGAGGATAGCCTTTACATCGGTTCCTATAATAGGCTGTCTGGAGGTGCTAAGTTTCTTTCCTATCCACGAATCTTTACTGAAGCCAAGAATCCCGGACTTTTTTAACCACCAGAATAATGTTTTTCTTAATATTTCCTGCGGAAGGATTCTCACGTTGCTTGTTCCGGAAAAATATACATTAGATTCTCCTCGCGATATTTCGTCCAGGATCTGAAATCCCGAATCTCCCGCACCAACCACCATAGTTTTCCCCGGCTTCAGTTGATCTGGATTCTTGTAATAGTTGCTGTGAACCTGAAAAATTTCAGGATCAATTTTTTCAGAAAAAGAAGGGATGTAGGGTATATGAAATGGTCCGGTGGCGACAATTACATTTTTTGCCTTTAAATCTCCCTGCGGACTTTTCAGAAGAAAATGGTTTTCTCTCTGGAGTATTTTTTCAATTAATGTATTAAACTGAATGGGAAAATCATATTCTTCTGCATAAGCTTGAAAATATTCTGCGACCTCATCTTTAGAAGGATAATATCCTTTAGCTCCCGGAAAATCCAGACCGGGAAGATTATTAAATTCCGAAGGTGTAAATAAGGTAAGGGAATCCCAACGATTGCGCCATGAAGCACCTATTGAAGCTTCTTTATCTACCAGAAGAAAGCTTTTATTCAGTTTTTTTAAGTAATAAGCCATAGACAAACCTGCCTGTGCGGCTCCAACAACTATAAAATCCAGCATTCTGTTAGTTTGTTCAAAAATAGGATTATTCTTAGATACTGCTAAATCTTTTAAACTTTCACTAACTTGAAGTGATGTATCTAAAAAAGCAATTCTATGAATAAGAAAATGCGGCCATACGTATTGGCAGAAACCAACTGGAAAAATGTAAGAAATGAAGAGTATACGTTGGCAATCCTCCCGTGGGGAGCGACCGAAGCACATAATTTTCATCTACCTTATGCAACAGATAATATTTTAGCTGAAGGGGTTGCTATAGAATCTGCCCGCAAAGCCTGGAAAGAGAAAGCTAAAACCCTGGTGCTGCCCACGATTCCGTTTGGGGTAAATACCGGGCAGATGGATGTGAAATTCTGCATAAATATGAATCCCACCACGCAATACGCTGTTTTAAAAGATGTAGTACAGGTTCTTGACGGACATAAACTTAATAAACTCGTAATTTTAAATGCCCATGGCGGTAATAATTTTAAGCAAATGATAAGGGAGCTTAGTGTGGAATTTCCCAATGTTTTTGTATGTGCTGTCAACTGGTGGCAATCTGTAAATCCAAAGCCATATTTTGATGAACCCGGCGACCATGCGGGAGAACTGGAAACAGCCACCGTGATGCATTTAGCTCCAGATTTGGTGCTTCCGCTGGAGGAGGCGGGAGATGGTGCTGCTAAAAACTATAAAATAGGAGGTCTTAAAGAAGGCTGGGCGACAGCCCAACGGGAGTGGACAAAAGTCACCAAAGATACAGGAGTGGGAAATCCAAAAGCAGCCACTGCCGAAAAAGGAGCTGCATTTTTTGATGCTACTACTTCCATGATTTCAGAATTTCTGGTGGAGCTCCATGTAACAGACTTAAATGATTTTTACGAATAGGAGTAAATGAATTTGCGAAGTTTCTGCATAGAAGTTAATTTTCATTTTTATCCTCTAAATCTGATGATCGCTCTGCTTTTCCCCGAAAATAAGCAATTATAGAAGGTGCGGTGAGGCCATGGAGAATAATAGAAAATAGAATAATATAAGCGGTAATTGCATACAATTCTTGTTTATAATCAAAATGATCAAACTGCAAAAAAGCCCAGGACAAGTAGAAAACGGAACCTATTCCCCGAATTCCTAAATAACTAATCGCCAGTTTTTCCTTTATCTTTTCTTTTTTCAGAAAAATTAAAGGAACCATTCCTGCAAGTGGGCGAATGAGTACTACAAAGATTAGAGCAAAGATAATTCCTTTCCAGTCGGTTAAGCCCAGCACACCATTCATAATAGAACCGCCAAAAAGAATGATCCAAACCACCAGTAATAAATGCTCTATTTCAGTTATAAAGTCATGGAGTTTCTTCTTGTAATCGCCACTAACTTTTTCATAATACCGTAAACTAAAGCCGGCGAAAAACACAGCTAAAAACCCGTAGCCATGTAAAAGTTCACTCAGACCGTAAGTCATTATGGTGAGGGAGAGGGAGAGAAAACCTACAAAAGTTTTAACCCCGGTTACATGGTGCAACCTGTCGAAGAGGTAACCAATTAGCCTCCCGATCCCCAGACCTATTAAAATACCAAGTGCAATTTTAAGCAAGAATTCGTCGAGAACCCAGCCCGTTAGATCAAAGGCAGCCCAGCTTCCCGCCTGTGCAACTAAAACGGCCATATAAGAAAAAGGGAAAGCTATACCATCGTTTAATCCAGCTTCTGCGGTTAAAGTAAATCTTACGTTATCTTCCGGACTTTTTTCTGCAAGAGGATCGTCTAATTGCACTTCTGCAGCGAGAACAGGATCTGTTGGGGCAAGAATTGCCGCCAGTAGAAGGGAAGACGGTAAACTCAACACAAGAAAATAGGAACCCATTAAATATGCAGAAATCATACATATAGGCATTGTAATAAAAACCAGGAGTAGTGGTTTTCTCCATGCCTTGAGGGTGTATTTAGCTCCAATTTTTAGCCCCGCGCCCATAAGGGAAATAATTACAATAGCTTCAGAGAAATACATTAGCTCCCTGTCATTCCACAATGGGTCGGGCCAACCCAGAGGGATGGCAACAGCATGCATTGCAAGACCGATTAACAATAAAATGATTGGGGAACTAACCTTCAGCTTTTTGGCAATAGAAGGGAGCCAGGCCATAATGAGTGTGGCAAATCCAAGGCCGGCAAGAACGATATAATGATCTTTCATATAATATATAAAGCGTGAAAATAACAGATAATTACCTGCCGCTCAAAATTTTTGCAAAAGGCTAACATCTATTGCTGCATTAGGTTTAACGTTGTACCAGGGGATAATACTTATAAAAAAACCGCTTCCAAAATTGGAAGCGGCTATAAAATTTTCTATTTCCAAATTCTAATTTCCGGATATAGTGTCAATATCTGTACTGTATTGTGCAGTATCTGCCGTTGTTGGGTTACCTGGTGTTAATCGGGAATCAGCTCTTTCTGTGGGTATTTCCCTCAGAACTTCTGCAGCCCTTCTGAAAAACCTCGTAACGGCTTCACTATTTTCTGAAGAAGCCTGGGTGGTAGTACTTTCAATAGCATTAAGGGTTTCCCTCAAGTCTTCAATTTCATCAGACAATTCCGGATACCTGTTTCTTTGAATTTCTTCAAGGTTCCTCACTATAATTTCTCCTGCACTTTTAATACTGTCATTAGAAAGAGGAGCGTTTGAAACTCTTGTAGAGTCGGCTAAGTTTTCCAGATCAGATTCCGGTTCACTGCCCATACCACTGGTCTGTGAGCTCACAGCTAATCCTAGTTTTTGAAAGGCTTCCCTGGTATATTGCGGATTTACGCCTAAGCTATCTTCGTCTCCCTCGTTTTCAATATAACTCAAATAGTCCGCTGTAGCATTTTCTGGATAAGCATTATCTGTGGTTTCCTGGGTTTCATATTGCTCCAGTTGCTCAATTTGGTCATCATCCTGCATTTCATCATCAGTTTCATTTCCATCTGCCCAAACGAAGAAATAAAGGAGTGCCAGGATAACAAGGATTGCTAGTAATATCCACGGCCAAACCGGTTTTTTCTTTTCTACTCTTATTTCTGCCATATCTTCTTTTTTTAAGTATTTTGATTTAGTTATCAATTAAAATTAAGAAAAATTGGAGAGGGAAGGGATTAAACCTCTACTAAACAATTGTTAATAATAAAGTTAGCTTTTTCCGCAGATACGGGCCGCTACGGTTGTAAAATGAAAATCCTACTTTTAATTTAATGATATTAGGTAATATTCAAAATATATAATTCTCAAATATTTGATCCTCTTACCTTTATATGACTAAAATCATATTTTAAAAGTGTTTTGTTGCATAGATTTGAAGTGTTAATCAAAAAACCTTTATTATGACGGTAGATATTAATTGTGCAGGAGTATCTTGTAAAGGAGATCTTTTTCAATATGTCATAGCAAACCTTTTAAAGCTGGAAAAGCAATATTCCTGGCTAAAAGCTTCTGAAGTATTCTTCAAAGATGTTGATGATGCTGAAGGAAAACGAAAAATTTGTGAAATAGAATTGAAGATGCCGGGATCGGGTGTTTTTGCTTCTGCAAAGAATACAGATTTTCAATTAGCAGCAAAAGAAACAATTAAAATATTAAATAAGCGTCTACGCAAACACAATGAATCATTCATAGCATAATATTTTGGGTGATTAGTTAAATTGTTTAGTTTACATCTACTATAACTTACCGCCCTGCAACCGCCGGATCTTTCGGCGGTTTTTTACTGAAAATTACCATTTTCAGGCTATCACCGTATTTTATATTTTTCGGAAATAATTCAATAAGTTTACGAAAAAATAAAACTTCGGTAATCCCACAACTTCCATAGAAAGAGCATAAGAAAGATAAAAGCGACTGTAAATTCCATAAATGTAGACGCCAGGAAACCGATAAAAGATCCGAAAGCTGCCTTTACTGCAGTTTTTGAATCGCTTTTATTAATAAGTTCCCCGATAAAAGCACCTACAAACGGTCCAATTAAAATTCCAAAAGGAATTGGGGCGATAATCCCAGCAATTAGACCAATAGTAGTTCCTATCATTCCTGCCCTGCTGCCTCCAAAGCGCTTTGTTCCCATAGCGGGAACTAATAGTTCCAGTGCATATATAACAATAGCAACTATGAGACTTATACCCAGGAACAAGTAATTTATAGGAACAGATGGTGCCAGGTGAAAAATTAAAAGGCCAAGCCAGCTAATTGGTACGCCAGGCAAAACGGGTAGAATGCTTCCAATAATTCCCAGGACCATAAAGAAAGCGGCAATACTTATAAGGATGATGTCCATGTTGTTTAACGCTACTTTACCAGAGATTAATTTTTCAGTAGAAGTTTAAAAAATTCTTTTACTTCGTCTAAATCTTCTAAAGAATAATCTGCGTAAGTTTTATTTCCATGGTCACCAACCAGAATTCCCAGGCCGTCATCAATATATTTAAAAGCATCTTCATCTGTAACATCATCGCCTATATAAACCGAAAAATTCTGATCCTTTTCCCCCAGCTGCAGTTTTAAAAATTCCACGGCTTTCCCTTTGTGCCAGTCTATAGCGGGGCGTATCTCGATCACTTTTTTTCCGTCTGCTTTCAATAATTCCGGATAATCTTTTAGGATTTCAGAAACACGGTTGTGGACTTCAGGAGCGCGGCTTTCGTCTACCTGGCGGTAGTGGATGGCGAGTGTGAACTTTTTCCGTTCAAAATCTACGCCTTTAATATCCTGTAACTTCTCCTTAAGTATAGGCTCGATTTTGTCAAATATCGGCAGTACTTTTTGTGCCTCATCATTTTCCTTGATAAAATTTCTCGGACCTGAAATTTCAAAACCATGGCTTCCGGCATAATAAAGCTCCGGTAGGTTAACCCTTTGGCTCACATCCTTCATTCCGCGTCCACTCACTACTGCTGTAGGGTGAACCTGCGATAATTGCTTCACCAGGTCTCGCATTTCTTCAGAAATTGCCGCATCTTCATGCTTTTCTACAATAGGAGCAAGCGTCCCGTCAAAATCGAGGAAAAGTAAAGGTTTTTTTACTCTGAATTTTTCTTTTAGTTCCTCTACATTTTTTAGCGCAGAAGGGAGTTGATTTGCCATTTTGGTAGTTTTTAGTTTTTCAATTTTTTCTGAAGGATTTCTAGAAGTTTTATGATTTGGAACTGCAATTGCAAAACCAGAGGTCGAAAATTGCCATTTTCGACCTCCTGTTATCCTATGCGTCTTTATGATTGTCCAGTAATTGCTTATAAAGCCTTTCTACATCTTCTTTTTTCAGAAGTTCTGTTCCCGGAGAAATAAGCGTGGCGCTACCACAAGCAAGTCCGAAAAGTACCGCTTCCTCAAGCGATTTATTGTTGGCGAGGCTATAAACAATTCCTGCTACCATACTGTCTCCTGCGCCAATAGAGCTATTAATTTTAACTTTTGGTGCGGGAAAGTGCTTTATTTCCTTTTTTGTCGCCAGGAAAGCGCCATCGGGACCAAGGGAATGGACGACCACTTCTACAGGGTAATCCTCCAGTATCTTTTTCAGCATTTCTTTACGCTGTTCTGCTGTTTCGGCTTTTTGGCCGGTAAGATCCTGAAGTTCGTCCAGATTAGGCTTTACCAGGTAAGCACCATGTTTTAAACCTTCGGCTAGAGCTTTGCCGGAACTGTCGAGTATAAACTTTACATTTTTTTTCTGAGCTAATTTCGCTACCCGCCCGTAAAAGTCGGTTGAGATTCCCGGAGGTAAACTTCCGCTGGCGACGAGAAATTCTGCATCCTCGAGATTTTCCTCTAATTTATCCAGGAGGCCGGCAGCTTCAGATTCTTCCATCTCTGCTCCCGGAAAACCAAACCGATAAAGCTCACCAGTGGAATTTTCAAAAACCCCAAAATTCTGGCGCATATCGTTTTTAACTGCAAAAGGTTCATGATTAATATGCTCTTCATCTAAAAGTTGAGCGAAAATGTCACCTGTGAATCCGCCGGAGGTGTAGATTGCTTTATTCTCCTGATCCAAACGATGCAGCACGCGTGAAATATTTATACCGCCTCCTCCGGGATCTTTTTTAGGAGACTCCGAGCGCATTTTAACTTCGGGTTCTACCTTTTCTACGGTAGAGTATATGTCTAATGCAGGATTTGCGGTTAATGTTACTATTTTTTTCATATTTAGTTATTTATAAAACTTCAGGTTTCGTATTGATTTCCTGATGTTCTCCTAAATTAATTTTTCTTCTACGGAAAATCCTATTCTGCTCAATATTTGGAATTTATTTAACAGGTGGAGGAACGTAAAAATCTTTTCTGCGGAATATTTTTAAACTAATTTATTAGTTTAAACTAAATATTTAGTTATATTAGCAATAGCTTAAATCTGAAGAAAACACTTTACAGACAATAAATTAAAACCACTATGAAGCAATTGACCAAGGCCGAAGAAGAGATTATGCACGTTCTCTGGGATTTACAGGAAGCCAATGTGGCTACAATAATTGAAGAACTTCCTGAACCGAAACCGGCCTATAACACCGTCTCTACAATTGTGAGGATTTTGGAAAACAAAGAGTTTGTAGATCACAGGAAGAAGGGAAAAGGCTATATCTATTTTCCAAAAATTGAGAAAGAGACCTATAGCAACCAGAGCATGAACAAGCTTATCAATAATTATTTTAATGGCTCTTTTAAAAGTATGGTTTCCTTTTTTATGAAGAAAAATGAACTTGATACCAAAGACCTTGAGGCAATTTTAAAGGAAATTAATAAAAAGGACTCGTAATGTTACACTATATACTACAAACCATATTTTTTCAGCTTTGCTTCCTGCTGATATATGAATTGCTGCTGAAAAAAGAAACCTTCTTTAATTATAACAGGTGGTATTTACTATTGACGCCGGTTATTGCACTGCTGTTGCCTTTGCTGAAGCTGGAGTTCCTGGCAGAAGCAGTACCCAATACGAACATAATGCTGCCGGCTGTGGTAATCGGAGGAGAACCAGCTGCGGAAATCCTGCCGGCAGTAAATCTTTCTACAGAAGAGGGCGCAAATATTAACTGGTGGCTGGTAATTTACAGCATTGGGTTAGTAGCGAGTTGCGGACTATTTCTAAAAAAAGCTTACAATCTTAACCGGTTGTTCAGGTTTAGGAAAACTTCAGAAGAGAAAGGTTTCCGGATAATTGAAATTCCTAATTCCAAACTCGCCTGCACATTTTTTAATACGATTTTTCTGGGTGATCAACTTTCCGAAGGAGAAAAACAACAAATTCTTTCTCACGAGCTGGTACATGTAAAGCAGAAGCATAGCCTGGATTTAATGTTTTTCGAGCTACTTAAAATCGTCTTCTGGTTTAATCCGCTCATTTACATTTACCAATCCAGGATTGCCGGGCTGCACGAATTTATAGCCGATCAGGAAGTGGTGAAGGCCACGGGAAAAAAGAATTACTACGAGCAGCTGCTCAATACCGCGTTTAATACTCAGAATATTTCATTCATCAATCAATTTTTTAATCATTCATTAATCAAAAAACGAATCGTTATGTTACAAAAATCAAAATCAACAACAGTTTCAAAATTCAAGTTTTTAGTAATTATTCCGCTAATGACGCTAATGCTTACTTATGTGGCATGTTCTGAAGAGAAAGCTTCTGCGGAAATTCCATCTCAGCAAGTAGAAAAGGGAGTGCTTTATCTGGAAGTTAATGACATTGAAAATTTAACTTCTGAAGAAAGTCAGAAAATGAAAGAAGCTATTACAAAAGCTTCTGGTAATCCAGGATATAATATTGTTGAAATTACGGATGGCGACAAATTAGTACGCTGGCATGAAAACCCCGATAAGTCTGAAGCTAATATTACCATGGAAAGGAATAGTGGCAACTCGGAATCTTCCAATCTAACTAATGAGGGGGACGTTCCTTATGCTGTAATAGATGAAGTTCCGGCTTTTCCCGGGTGTGAGGATATTTCTTCCAACGAAGAAAGAAAAGAATGTACTTCCCAAAAAATCACCGAATTTGTTAGTGAAAAATTTGATTCCAGCATGGGCAAAAAGCTTGGATTAACAGGAGTAAACCGGGTAATCGTTCAATTTAAAATAGATAAAAACGGAAACATCCAAGATGTAAAATCCCGTGCCGCTGCGCCAGAACTGGAGGATGAAGCCGAACGTGTGATCAACAGCCTTCCTTCCATGACACCCGGAAAACAAAACGGGCGACCTGTAGGAGTGATGTATTCGCTGCCAATTGTATTTCAGGTAAACGAATAATTTTTTTTACTTAATTTTTTGCAGCCTGTAGAGCCGGAGTATTACACTTCGGTTCTTGCTGTTTAAAAGATTTTTGACTGCTAAAAACAAGAGAGAAAGAAGCCGATTTTCTTCCCTTTAGATTCTCCTCATTTTCATTACTTTTGCTTAAAGTCAATCGCCAATTGGTAATGAAAAGAACTTTACTGCTACTTTCAAGTTTGCTTATTTTAACTTCCTGTAATTTCGAAACCAAAAAAATTTCTTCGGAAGAGGTTTTAGACCAGGAAAGCAAAATGCTAAACTGGAAAGAAGTTGACGAATATCCTGCTTTTGAAGATTGCCAACAGGAAACAGAACTGGCACAGGCGAAAAATTGTTTTGAGAGTAAAGTAGCAGAAAATATCTATGCTTACCTCGCTAAACAACAGCCGGTAGTGACCGAAAGTATTGACGATACCCTGTATTTATACCTCGAGATAAACAAACAGGGTCGTCCAAAAATCGATTCGATTGTATCCATAGACACCACTTTAACCAATCAGTTACCAAAAATCGAGGAATGGCTTTACCAGAGCATAGATTCCCTGCCAAAAATTTATCCTGCCAGCAAGCGTGGTATTCCGGTCTCTACAGTGTTTCGAATGCCGGTTTTAATTAAAGCAGAGTAGAGAATTGAAAACGGAAATTTATTCCCCTCCGCCGGAGGGGTGTCCGTAGGACGGGGTGGAAATTAGCTAGTGTGTATCTCCCACTGCCACATTCCATTTTCTCACGCTCCATTTTTTTACAAGTCCGTTTTTCACGTAAGGATCTTTTTCGGCGAAAGTTTTTGCCGCTGCCTCATCAGGGGCCTTAAAAATCAGCAGTGCTTCATCTGCGGGATCATCCATGGCTCCGGCCAGAACTAGCGTTCCGGTTTGGGCAGTTTCCTTTGCCAGGTTTAAATGCTCTGTACGATATTTTCCGCGGTCTTCCAGGTAGATTTCCTCAAGTTGATATTTCAGGATGTAATAATTCATAGCTGTTTTATTCTGAAACTAAAATACGATAATTATTTTATGAGTGAGAGCTGAATTCGGCATTGCTAGGCTTAAAGGCCGAAGCAATCTCATGAGACACACTCCAAATATGAAAACATGTTCCGCCACAACAGATTGCTTCGCTCCGTTGCACTTCACTCGCAATGTCGGTGGTAACACGATTAAAGTACGCCATTCAACTCTTAAACCTTCTCCCTTTCCACTCAAATCTTGAAAACAGTGATTTTACGGCTACAAACCCAGAAAAGAAAGGATAAACAATACTGCACCAAAAGTAATTTCGCATCAGGAGTTCTTTTTTAAAGAATTTTGCTGCCGAGTAAATCAGGATAAAGTCGGCGTTAAATTTTAGCAGGAAAATTACCAGGATTGGCTGTTCCGGAAGTTGTTCAAAAAGCACCAAAAATGCTGCTAGAATCAGCGAAACATTCATTAGCAGTACACTGAGCCCGGCAAACTTCGAAAATGTAGATGTATAGGCAGGGGCTTTTGCGGCCCATCGCACCCGCTGCGATACAAGCTGAGCCAATGTCTGCTGAGGTTTTGTTGCTACAATTGAATTTTCAGATTTCAAAAATTCAACTTTTAATCCTTTATCCTGAAATTTCTGAAGTAAAAAGACATCATCGCCGCTGGCGATTTTTTCGTTACCGGAAAAACCTTCCGCGGCTAAAAAAGCCTCCTTTTTATAACATAAATTCGCTCCGTTGCACATAAAAGGCTGCTCCATCCCAAATGCGCCAACAGTGGTGGCCTGCAGGCTCATAAAATCCAGCTCTTCAAACTTCTGAAACAACTTTTTTCTCTCAGAATCCCGATAACGAACCGGTGCGCAGATCATGTCGGCATTAGATTTCAGGATAAAATCGTTAAAGGTCTGTAGCCAGAGTTCAGGCACAATACAATCGGCGTCTGTGGTTACTATATGTCGATAATTGCCATTTTCGATACCCCGCTTTAAAGCGTCTTTTTTTGGTGATCCGGACAATAATTCGTTGTCCAGAATGTTGATTTTGAGATTTTGATGTTCAAGCTGAAATTCTGAACAAATTTTTACCGAATTATCTTCAGAAGCATCATTAATAAGCAAAATTTCAAACTGAGAAGCCGGATATTCCAGTTTTGAGAGGGATTTTAGTAAATCCGGAAGGTTTTCAGCTTCATTTCTGAAGGGAACTATAATAGAAAAGCCAATTTTCGGCTCAAAATGTTCAGTTTTAAACTCAGGAACCTGATTCCAGCCATAAATCAGCGTAATTATCAAAACCAGGTAACAAACTGCGATAAAAATGAAGATACTTAGCACCATTTGGCAATTTTAATGCTGGTTTAAAAATGAGAGTAACAAAACAGAATTCCTTAGCTTTGTGAGGCTGTTCGAAAATACATATTTTCCCACAGCCTCACCCCGAAAACTGCAATTTTGAAGAGCGAAAGAATTATTTTAGGTATAGATCCTGGAACGACAATTATGGGTTTCGGACTCATAAAAGTGGAAGATAAAAAAATGCAGTTTTTGCAGTTGAATGAGCTTCAGCTTCAAAAATACGATGATCCCTACGTTAAACTGAAATTGATTTTTGAGCGTACAATAGAACTTATCGACACCTTTCATCCTGATGAAATTGCGATTGAAGCACCGTTCTTCGGAAAAAATGTGCAGTCTATGCTCAAACTTGGTCGTGCACAAGGAGTGGCAATGGCAGCAGGACTTTCCAGGCAAATCCCGATTACAGAATACCTTCCGAAGAAAATAAAAATGGCTATTACCGGCAACGGAAACGCCAGCAAAGAGCAGGTTGCGAAAATGCTCCAAAGTTTGCTTAACCTGAAAACTTTACCAAAAAATCTCGACTCAACCGACGGGCTAGCAGCTGCGGTTTGCCATTTTTACAATTCCGGCAAAGTTGTGGGCGGAAAAAGCTACACCGGCTGGGCTGCGTTTGTAAAACAAAATCCGGGGAAGGTAAAATAATTTGAAAATGTGCCAATTTGAAAATTTGAAAATGTAAAATCATTTTCAAAATAGAATAAAAGCCCTCTGGCCCCCGAAGGGGGAATAGCTCTTGGGAACTAGAAAGAATTTTCATGAAAATTGCTTCCAATTATAAAAATATCGATGATAAACTCCTCCCCTCCGGGGAGGTTGGGAGGGGCTTTGGGATTTATATCCATATTCCTTTTTGTAAGCAGGCCTGTCACTACTGTGATTTTCATTTTTCGACTTCTATGAAGAAGAAAGATCAGCTGGTGGATATGCTTTGCTGGGAACTGGAGCTTCGGAAAAATGAACTTCCGGAGAAGGAAATCAGGACGATTTATTTTGGCGGCGGGACTCCGAGTTTATTGACTTCGGAAGAACTTCAGCAAATATTTACTGCGATTTTTGCTAATTATCAGGTTGCTGAAAATCCTGAAATCACTCTCGAAGCCAATCCAGACGATCTTTCCGAAGAAAAATTGAAAATGCTGAAAGCTTCAAAAATTAACCGGCTCAGTATTGGGGTGCAGTCATTTTTTGAAGAAGATCTAAAACTGATGAACCGCGCGCATAATGCTAAAGAGGCCCTGGAAAGTATCCAGCTGGCGACAAAATATTTCGATAATATTTCTATAGATTTAATTTACGGAATTCCGGATATGAGTGCAGAAAGATGGCAACAAAATCTGCAAATTGCCCTGGATCTTGGGGTGCCGCATATTTCCAGCTATGCGCTTACGGTAGAACCAAATACCGCGCTGCATAAATATATTGAAAAAGGAAAAATAAAACCTGTAGACGATGAGGTTGCGAAGGCCCATTTTGAGATTATGGTGCGCATACTTAAAAATGCCAATTTTCGGCATTATGAATTTTCGAACTTTGGAAAAGAGGGCTATTTCTCTCAGAATAACACCGCATACTGGCTTGGGAAATCTTACCTGGGAATTGGACCTTCAGCGCATTCGTATGACGGAAACTTTAGAAAATGGAATGTGAGCAACAATTCGCTTTACATAAAAGCACTGGAAAAAAATGAACTTCCTATAGAAACCGAAGAGCTAACGACCACTGATAAATATAATGAATATGTGATGACACGACTGCGAACGCAATATGGAGTGGATATCGCTGAAGTTGAAGCAGTTTTTGGTGTAAAATATAGAGATCACCTTCTTAAGAATGCCGATGTTCTTTTAGAAAAGGAACTGATTAAGAATAAAAATCAGGTGCTGCATGTCACTTCTAAAGGCAAATTTTTGAGTGACGGCATTGCTTCAGATTTGTTTTATCTGGAATAATAATTAGGAGTTGTATTTAAACTGCCACACATATTATTCTTTACGTTACGGGACTTTTCCCGTACAGGCGCTGTGTGAACTGGCGCAAAGTAATGGCGTTGAAAGCCTGGCACTTACCGATATCAACAATACTTCTGCCTGTCTTGAATTTATTAAAATTGCGAAAAAAGACTACGGAATTGATCCGCTCGTAGGAATTGATTTCCGAAATGGCGTAGATCAGCAATATGTGGGAATTGCTAAAAATAATTCCGGATTTAGGAAATTAAACGAGCATCTTTCTGCTTATTTACATGCTGAAAGAGCTTTTGAGCCAGATGCACCGGCTCTTCAGGATTGCTACATCATTTACCCTTTTGAAAAAGTTGCGCAACGGAAGAAGAAAGACTTCAGAGAAAATGAATTTATAGGCATTTCTATAGCAGACCTTCGAAAATTGCCATTTTGGACCTACCGTCATTTAGAAGATAAGCTCGTGTTTTTGCAAAGCGTGAGCTTCCGAAGTAAAAGAGATTTCAACGCGCATAGATTGTTGCGGGCGATAGACAATAACACATTACTTAGCAAACTTCCGGAGCGGGAGCAGGGATCGTTTGCAGATCGAATGCTGCCGCAGGAAAAATTAACTGCCCATTTTCAGAATTTCCCTCATATTCTGAAAAATACGGAGAAGCTGATGCAAAGCTGCAAGGTAGATTTTGAGTTCGGGAAAGGACAAAACCGGAATTTGCTGCTGGCAGGGACGAGTAAGGAGGAGGATGAAGAGAAACTGAAAAGGTTATGTTACGAGCGCCTTCCCAGCCGTTATCCCAATGCAAATAAGGATGTTTTTGATCGTGTGGAGCGGGAACTTTCCTCGATTATCAAGCTTAATTTTGTATCATTTTTCCTTATTAACCTGGATATTGTGGAGTATGCGAAATCCCGGAATTATCCTTTTATTGGCAGGGGCAGCGGTGCAAATTCGGTAGTGGCTTATGTACTTGGAATTACCAATGTAGATCCCATTGAGCTGGATTTATATTTTGAACGTTTTATTAATGAGAGCCGGAATTCCCCGCCCGATTTTGATATTGATTTTTCGTGGAAAGATCGTAACGATGTCACTGCCTATATTTTTAAAACCTACAGCAACACGGCATTAATGGGGACTTATGTGACCTTTAAGCGAAGAGCCGTGGCGCGGGAACTCGGTAAAGTTTTTGGATTGCCAAAAGAAGAAATTGATAAACTTTCTGCAGGACATTTTAAGTATAAAGAGCTGGATGAACTGCAAACACTGGTGTTGCGATATAGTGCTTTAATTGAAGGTTTTCCGAATTATCTGAGTGTGCATTCCGGGGGAATTTTAATCCTTAATGATTCGGTTTATAATTATACAGGCACTTTTCTTCCGCCGAAAGGGTTTATTACCACACAGATTGATATGAATATTGCTGAAGAAGTCGGTATTCATAAGTTCGATATTCTTGCCCAACGTGGACTTTCAAAAATTACCGATGCTATTGAAATTATTAAGGTTAATCAACCTGATGCGGAAGTAGAGGAGATGGAAAATATTTCGGTTTTTAAAAATGACCCCGAAATTAACAAACTGTTAAGAACCGGCGATTGTATGGGCGTTTTTTATATAGAATCGCCTGCCATGCGCGGACTTTTCCTAAAACTGCAAACCGATAATTACCTAAACCTTGTGGCCGCAAGTTCGATAATACGCCCCGGGATTTCCAATGGCGGTATGAAGGAGGAATATATTAGGAGGCACCGAGATCCCGAAAGGCGCAAACAGGGACATCCTGTGATGCTGGAAATCCTTGAAGATACTTACGGAGTTATGGTTTACCAGGAAGATGTGATGAAGATCGCGCACAAGTTTGCCGGACTTAGTTTTGATGATGCCGATGTGCTGCGGCGCGGGATGAGCGGGAAGAAAACTTCTAAAGGAAAAATTGAGCTTATAGAGCAAAACTTCAGAAACAATTGCAGGGAAAAAGGCTATAGTGAAAACATTATTAACGAGGTTTGGGAACAGATATCTTCCTTTGCGGGATATGCTTTTCCGAAGGGACATTCTGCTTCTTATGCCGTTGAGAGTTACCAGAGTTTATATTTAAAAAAGTACTTTCCGTTGGAGTTTATGGTCGCTGCTTTAAATAATGGCGGCGGATTCTATTCTGTAGAAACTTATATTGAGGAAATAAGAAAATGTGGCGGGATTGTACATGCGCCCTGCATTAATAAGAGCGACCACCCAAACACGATTTACGGGAAAGAAATATATCTGGGCCTGGGATATATAAAGGAATTGGAAGCAAAAGCAGTTCAGCAAATTCTTGAAAACCGACAATTTTTTGGCGATTTTAAATCTTTGGATGATTTTATAGACCGGATTTCTGTTTCTATAGAACAGCTAAGTATTTTGCTGAAAATCGATGCTTTTAGATTTACCGGTCTGGATAAGCATCATTTGTTGTGGAAAGCACACTTTAAGCTGAGCAAAACTAAACGGAAAACGAGCCAGGCGGTTCTGTTTAAACCGGAACATAAAGATTTTGACCTTCCGGAATTTGAATATTCTCGACTTATTGAAGCTTATGATCAAATGGAATTACTGGGGTTTCCTTTATCCAGTCATTTTGATTTGCTAAAGAATCCTATGAAACCTTCAGTAAAAGCAAAAAACCTTCAGCAGTATATAGGTAAAGAAATAGAGATCTATGGCAATTTAATTGTAGCCAAAAAAACTCCTACGGCTAATGGGAAGTATATGTGCTTTTCAACTTTCTACGACCAGGACAGTGAGATTTTTGATATTGTTCAGTTTCCGGCTTCCGCAGAAAAATATCCGTTGTACAGCAAAGGAATATATCTATGCCGTGGGACCGTTGTCGAGGAACTGGATTATGTTTCTATAAATGTGCAATGGCTTTCCCGGCAGGAAACCGCGCCGGATCCCAGATTTACGGACAAAAGCTTTAAAGTGAAGTTTTAGTTAGGGAGAAATCCTGTCCCTTCATTAATCCTTCAGTATAACCTATAAAAAAACCGGACATTTCTGTCCGGTTAGTATATAAATTCAGAAGAAAATCTTATCCATTCATGGAAATTAAGAATTCTTCGTTGTTTTTTGTTTGTTTTATCCTGTCGTTAATAAATTCCATAGCTTCAATTGGGTTCATATCGGCAAGATATTTACGCAATACCCACATACGTTGTATTGTGGCTTCATCCAGCAACAGGTCGTCACGACGCGTACTTGAAGAGATAAGATCGATGGCAGGGAAAATCCTTCTGTTGGAAATTCTTCTATCCAACTGAAGTTCCATGTTACCGGTACCTTTAAATTCTTCAAAGATTACTTCATCCATTTTGGAACCTGTTTCAGTAAGCGCGGTTGCAATGATAGATAAAGATCCACCGTTTTCAATATTACGGGCAGCACCAAAGAAACGTTTTGGTTTGTGCAAAGCGTTGGCATCCACACCACCACTTAAAACCTTACCACTGGCAGGTTGTACAGTGTTATAAGCACGGGCAAGCCTTGTGATAGAATCCAGAAGGATCACCACATCATGGCCACACTCTACAAGTCTTTTTGCTTTTTCCAGGACGATATTTGCCACTCTAACGTGCTCATGAGCTTCTTTATCGAAAGTTGAAGCCACAACTTCACCTTTTACATTACGTTGCATATCGGTAACCTCTTCAGGGCGTTCATCGATAAGCAATACAATCTGGTAAACTTCAGGATGATTGGCAGCTATTGCATTGGCAATATCCTTAAGAAGCATTGTTTTTCCCGTTTTTGGCTGGGAAACGATCATACCACGTTGTCCTTTTCCTATAGGGGAGAAAAGATCCATAATCCTGGTAGAAATACTGCTTTGTTTTTCGGCAATGCTGAATTTTTCTGTCGGGAAAAGTGGCGTTAAATGTTCAAAAGAAACCCTGTCGCGAACAACCTGGGGATCAAGACCATTAATTTTGCTGATTTTTATAAGCGGAAAATATTTTTCCCCTTCTTTTGGAGGGCGAATTTGTCCTAAAACAGTATCTCCGGTTTTCAGACCAAAAAGTCTGATTTGTGACTGCGATACATAAATATCATCTGGAGAAGTAAGATAATTATAATCTGAAGATCTTAAAAATCCATAGCTGTCCTGCATAATATCCAGCACGCCTTCACTTTCTATAATTGCATCAAATTCATAATCGGGTTCGCGGTAACGGTTCCTGTTGTCTCTGTTCCCACTGTTTTTGCCAGAATTGGAATTCGAGTTGTCCCGGTTATTGTTGTCCCTATTATTATTGTTATTATCCCTGTTTCCAGAGTTATTATTGTCTTTTTTGCTTCTTGTATCCTTCTTATTGTCCCTTGGATTAGGTTTGTTGCCTTTAGGAGTATTTTTCTCATCTTTCGAATCCTTGGGCGTATTGCTTCTGGATTGGTTCTTATGAGTATTTTGAGACTTATCAGAAGTTGGTTTATTTGTATTTGAAGAAGTCTCAGATTTCTGACCGGAATCTTTATTTTCTTCAGAAGCTGAAGGTTTCTCCTGTTTTTTCGGCGGCTTTTTATTACTTCCGATTTTTCCGCCTTTAGCTTTTTGTGGCTTGTTATCTGGTTCTGATGAAGCAGAAGATGATGCAGGTGCTTCGTTCTCCTCGGTTAAAACCTCTTTTACTTTTGCCGGGTTGGAAGCCTGGTAATCTAAAATTTGATATACAAGATCTAATTTTTTAAGGCTTCTGAACTTTGGGACGTTTAAGGTTTTAGCTATCTCCTGAAGCTCAGGAAGTTTCTTAGCTTTTAATTCTGAAATTTCAAACATGAATAATTACAAATAAGTTTGTTTGGATTGATTTAACTTCTCCGGGAAGAATAGAAAATATTTTTGGAGTCTTAAGTAACCTGTTTTGAATTGGTTACAAAATGTTCCTGCAATTATACGACTTTATTTTAATTTTCGAATAGCTTTTTTGAAAAGAATATCTATTTTTGTGAGTCAAATTCTATTTTAATCATGCTACAACGCATACAATCGGTTTATCTTTTTTTAGCGGCTTTAGTAAGCCTTGGATTAATATTTGTTTTTTATCTTTGGGAAAATTCCATTGGGGAAACTGTTTATGCCGAAGATGAATTAATGGTATTTATAATGTTCCTTTTATCGGGTGCATTATCTTTAATAAGTATTTTTATGTTTAGAAACAGGAAGCTACAGTTTGTGCTGGGCCGACTGAATATAATATTAAACTTTTTTTTACTAGGATTGTTTGTTTATTGGTTGCTAAATGTACCTGGAGAGAAAGATATCTCAGAGAAGGGTATTGGGATGCTTCTTCCGGTAATTTCTATCGTTTTTTTAGTGTTGGCCAATAAGGCTATAAAAAAGGACGAAGATCTCGTAAAATCTGTGGACCGATTGCGATAAGCCTATCATCTTAGTAGTATTAGTGCGTAGAAAAACCCGAAGTGAAAGCTTCGGGTTTTTTGATTTGTAGCGTTTAGGAAATTGGTCTTTAAGAAGACCTTACCGGTTTTTAAAACCTGAGGTCTTGTAAACTAAACATTTATGGTTTTTAAATAAAGGTCGAAAATTGCCATTTTCAGGGCATCATCAAAGCTGCTAAAGTTCTGCTTTCTTTTCAGAAAAAAAATTATTCCAGCTCAATAACTTCAAGATCAAAGATTTTATCTTTTTCAATTTTAAACCGAAGCATTGTTCTTTTCTTGTGAAAGCCCTGTTTACCTGCGGCACCCGGGTTCATGTGAAGCAATCCCAGGTCCTTATCATTCATTACTTTTAGAATATGGGAATGACCGCAGATAAACAGCTTCGGTGGATTTCTTCTTATTTCCTCGCGTATTGCAGGTGAATATTTCTTTGGATAACCACCAATATGCGTGATCCAGACGTCTACGTCTTCGCACATAAAACGCTGGTTTAGTGGGAATTCTTTTCTTACTTCGGCATTGTCAATATTTCCGTAAACCGCAATTACAGGTTTTACTTTTTTAAGCACGTCTGTCACCCCAACATTGCCAATATCACCTGCATGCCATATTTCATCAGCCTCACCTGCATAATGCAATATTCTTTCGTCCATATGGTTGTGCGTGTCGCTTAGTAAAAGTATTTTTTTCAAACCGGCATTGATTACGTTTATTCACTCATTTAGAAACGCAAAGCTTCCGGGGATTACAGCTGTAATAATTGCCTTATCTTTGCATTTCGCTAATGTAAAAAATAATATTTTTAGGTTGAGGTATTTCTTGGAACTGGCTTATTTAGGAACAGCATATCACGGCTGGCAAAGGCAGCCAAATGCCGTTTCTGTCCAGGAAAAAATTGAAGAAGTTTTAACACGCCTGCTTCAGGGGAATGCCGAAATTGTGGGTGCGGGAAGAACAGATGCCGGTGTGCATGCAAAACAATTGTTTGCTCATTTTGATGCTGAAGAAATTTTCGATGCAGAGGAAATCAGGTTTAAAATGAATTCGATGCTTCCTAAAGATATTGCGATAATTGCCATTTTTAAGGTACGGCCAAATGCGCATGCGCGTTTTGATGCTCTAAGCAGAAGTTATGAATACCATATTATTCAGCATAAAAATCCGTTTGTAATGGATCAGGCTTTCTATTTGAAGAAAGATTTGGACATTGCCAAAATGAATAAAGCAGCAGAAATTTTAAAAATATATACCAATTTTAAATGTTTCTCGAAATCAAGAACCGACGTAAAGACTTATAATTGTAAAATTGAGTCGGCAGTTTGGAAAAATTCAGGAGATTTGTTGGTTTTTCAAATTACTGCCGACAGATTCCTACGGAATATGGTTCGTGCCATTGTTGGCACTTTATTAGAGATTGGTCAGGGGAGAAGTTCCGTAGACAATCTGCATGAAATAATAAAAAGTGAAGACCGGGGAAAGGCAGGAACTTCTGTTCCCGCTCAAGGTTTATTTTTAACCAAAATAACATACCCGAAAATAGCAGTAGAGTAAATGGCGTCAAAAACAGGAAATGCATTCGATTTTGATTTATTTAAGCGCTTGCTTAGATATACAGATCCTTACAGAAAGACTTTTTATTTTGTAGGGATTGCGGCTATCCTGCTCTCTGTAGCCTCTGTTTTACGTCCATATTTACTTAAAGTAACCATAGACCAGGCGATAGTTCCGCAGGATTACAGTGAACTTCTTTACTATATTTTGCTAATGAGCGGCGTGCTACTCGCTGAAGTTCTTTTTCAATTTTGTTTTATTTACTTCGCCAACTGGCTGGGGCAGGAGGTTGTACGTGATTTAAGGGTGAACCTTTTTGAACATATGCTTCAGTTTAAAATGAAGTATTTCGATAAATCTGCTGTTGGGCGGCTGGTTACCCGTGCTGTTAGTGATATAGAGACCATTGCGAGTATTTTTAGTCAGGGTCTTTTTATGATTATTAGTGATTTATTAAAAATGCTGGTGATTTTAGGGGTGATGTTCTATCAGAGCTGGCAACTGACTTTGCTTGTGCTTACTGTGCTCCCGTTTATCCTGTATGCGACAAGGGTGTTTCAGAGAAAAATGAAAATTGCTTTTGAAGAAGTCCGTACTCAGGTCGCTAACCTTAATACTTTTGTTCAGGAGCGTATCACGGGGATGAAAATCGTTCAGCTTTTTACCCGCGAAAAAGAAGAGTACGAAAACTTTAAAAATATTAACGATAAGCACCGAAAGGCCTGGGTAAAGACGGTATGGTATAACTCTATTTTCTTCCCGATTGCAGAAATGTCCACATCCATAACCATAGGTTTAATTGTATGGTTCGGGGGATTGCGCGCTATAGAAAGTGATGCAATTAGTCTTGGGGTGATAATTATGTTTATAGAATTATCACAGATGCTGTTTAAACCGCTTAGGCAAATTGCAGATAAGTTCAATACTTTGCAGATGGGAATGGTGGCTGCAAACCGTGTTTTTGGGGTGCTGGATACCAAATCCACGATTAAGGATGAAGGTACAAAAGAGGTTCAGGATTTAAGGGGCGATATTGAATTTAAAGACGTGCGGTTTTCTTATGTTGATGATGAAGAGGTGCTGAAGGGAGTTTCTTTTAAAGCCAACGCTGGAGAAACAATTGCAATTGTTGGAGCAACAGGTGCCGGAAAATCTACCATTATTAATTTGCTGAACCGTTTTTACGAAATCAACGGCGGACAAATTTTTATTGATGGGCTGGATATAAATGAAATTAAGCTGAAATCCCTCCGCTCTCAAATTGCGGTGGTTCTTCAGAACGTTTTCCTGTTTGCTGATACTATTATGAATAACATCACATTGGAAAATCCCGATATTACTGAAGAAGATGTTATTAATGCCGCAAAGCGTATAGGAATACATGATTTTATAAACACGCTTCCGAACGGCTATTATTACAATGTAAAAGAAAGGGGGGCGATGCTCTCTTCAGGGCAGCGCCAGCTTATAGCATTTCTGCGTGCTTTTGTGAGTAACCCCAGTATCCTGGTGCTGGACGAGGCTACTTCTTCAGTAGACTCCTATAGCGAACAATTAATCCAGGATGCGACAGATAAAATTACGCAGGGACGTACTTCAATTGTTATTGCCCACAGACTGGCAACCATCAAAAAAGCTGATAAGATTATGGTGATGGAGGCCGGTGAAATTGTGGAAATGGGAACTCATCAGGAACTACTGAAGAAGGAGAATGGCTACTATAAAAACCTTTATGAAGTTCAGTTTAAAGCGGAGGAGGCGCTTTGACTAAGTGTAGGTTTAGGATGTTTGTAATTAAATTACTTTAACACATAATATCTCTCTTTTCTCAACTTCTAAGGTATTCTGAAATGCTAAAAAATAAATTGATTTGAAAGTGGATTTTACGAATTGATCTTTCAAATTTTTAATAATTAATTGCTCGGTGCCCATAAATTGATTTTGATCTCCCCATATTAAAAGTATTTCCGAATTTCCATTATTTTTATCTGTAAAAATTTTATTGGTAGCGGATTCAATATTTTCTACAGAAATTTTTATTGCATCAAATTCATAATCCACATATACATTTTTATCTCCGAAATAATGAGATACGCGATTCTTGGGAACTGAAAGTAAATTGTATCCGTCCGCGATCTTGTTAAATATATCATCCGTTTTAAAGTTCAGTATTTCATTTTTTGCCGATAAATTTTCTATGTTTTCTGAAATGCTTTTAGCAATGGTTTTACTTAATCTCCTATATACTTTTATTGGTGCTTTTGGAGGTTCTTCAATCTCCCAAGGTGGGTAAATCTGAATATTGATTTTAATTGGTGGTGTGTAAACATCCCGAATAAAATTGGAAATTTTTTCACATAACCTTTTGGTTTGGTTGAATTTGGTCAAGTAGTTGTTTAAAACTATTTGAGTGACCTGTACAGTATGGATTCTTTCATCCATATGTATAAGTAGATCTGGATTTTTATGATCATCATTGAGGTTCTGGGAGTAATACAATACATTTCGTTTTTCTACTTCTCGTAAATATGTTATAAAAAGTCCTCCAGTGAAATGTTCTATTTTTTCCGTATCATTTTCATTTACCCATTTTTTCCTTTTGTGCTGCGGTCCACTTAAGGAATACGGAAGCTTCCAATGACCAATTGTGTGTGAGCTAATATTATTGTTAAATCTCATAACTATCGTTTCAGTATAATACGATACATAAGAAATATGTGTCCTAAGAAAGATCTTCCTTCAGTTTCTCTATAAGTTCCTTGTTGGTTTCAAACATCACAAATTCCCCATCTTTTATATAAGAAATCTGTCCTGTTTCCTCGCTTACAACAAGTGCAAGGGCATCGGTTTTTTCAGTAATACCAACTGCGGCACGGTGACGTAAACCAAAGCGAAGTGGGATGGACCGGTCGTTGGACACCGGAAGAATTACACGGGTTGCGGTGATTTTGTTGTCCTCGATAACAATTGCGCCATCGTGAAGTGTACTGTTTTTATAGAAAATGGACTGCAGGATTGGCTGGTTGAGCTTTATATCCATATCGTCGCCGGAATTTTTCACAAAGTCCAGGCTGGTACTTTTCTGAATCACGATTAAAGCACCGGTAAGGCTTTTGCCCATCGCCTCACAGGCTTTTACAATAGCTTCTACATTAGTACTTGTTTCTTCATCTTCCCTGGAAAAACGCCAGTTCCTGAAAATCCTGTTGTTGTGGGTGAGATTTGTGGATCCAATCATTAGCAAAAATTTCCTGATTTCCTGCTGAAAAACCACAATAAGGGCGAACATTCCCACACCAATAAATTCTCCCAGCACATTGCTTAAAAGCTCCATTTGAAGAAGCTGGGTGAGCCACCAGCCAAGGTAAATAATCACAATCCCCAGGAAGATATTTACCGCCACAGTTCCCCTAACGAGTTTGTACAAATAATAGAGTAGGAGTGCAACAAAAACAATATCTACGATATCGAGAATACGAAGATCAAGAATGTTCAATTTCGTCTGGGTTTTTGTAAAAATATGAAATATACAACTACTTTTTAATACGCGAGAGCAATTTCACACATTCAGCGGCTTCTTTTACATCGTGAACACGCAGGATATTTGCTCCTTTCTGAAGGGAAATAGTGTTTAAAACTGTTGTTCCGTTTAAGGCGTTCTCTGCAGTGGTATTAAAGGTCTTGTAAATTAGTGATTTTCGGGAGAGACCAGCCAAAATTGGCAATTCAAGTATCTTAAAGGCTTCTAGGCTGGATAATAAGTTAAAATTTTGCTGAATATTCTTCGCAAAACCGAATCCGGGGTCTATTATGAGGTCATTTATGCCTAGATCGCGTGCTTTTCTTACTTTTTCTGAAAAATAGAACAAAATTTCCTGAATTAGATCGTCATATTGGTTCAATTCCTTCATAGTTTGCGGTGTTCCCTTCATATGCATCATAATATAAGGCACCTGAAATTTGGCAATTATCGGCATCATATCTTTATCGAGGCTTCCGGCAGAAATATCATTAATGATGTGAGCGCCCGCTTCAATTGATTCTTCGGCTACTTTACTGCGGAAAGTGTCTATGGAAAGGATCGCATCGGGAAAATTCTTCAGGAGTAGTTCAATTACCGGAATTACACGCTCCACTTCAGCTTCAACTGAAATATCTTCGGCTCCCGGGCGGCTGCTGTAACCTCCAACATCGAGAAAATCTGCACCTTCAGTAAGCATTTGCTCTGCTTTTTTCAGAATATCATTTTCGGTTTCGGTGCGGCTTCCGGAGAAAAACGAGTCGGGCGTAATATTAATTATACCCATAATTTTAGGTTCTGAAAGGTCGATGAGGTTTCCCCTGCAGTTTATCGTCATTTTTATATATTTAGCCTGTGTAGAACGGAATGAAATTAACTTTGACTAATCGGAATATTTGCCCGAAATTTACGCAAATTACTACTCTTTTATGCAGGATACTTCGAAACAATATGATGAGGTGGTGGAAACCTGCCGCAGCCTTTTCGTGAATAAAATGAAAGATTACGGAAGTGCCTGGCGCATTTTAAGGTTGCCTTCCCTTACCGACCAGATTTTTATTAAGGCACAGAGGATAAGGAAACTTCAGGAAAATGAGGTGCGGAAAGTAGATGAAGACGAAAAATCTGAATTTATCGGGATCATAAATTATTCAGTAATGGCACTTATTCAGTTGGAGAAAGGAATTGCAGAGCAACCCGATTTAGAAGCTGATGAAGCCGCTGTTTTGTACGATGAAAAAATTTCGGAAACAAAGGCTTTAATGATGAACAAAAACCACGATTATGGCGAGGCATGGCGTGATATGCGCATTAGTTCCCTTACAGATCTTATTCTGCAAAAGTTGCTAAGGGTCAAACAAATTGAGGATAATAAAGGAAAAACGTTAGTGAGCGAAGGTATAGATGCCAATTATCAGGATATGATTAATTACTCCGTTTTTGCACTTATTTTGATGCAGGAAACTGAGTAGCATAAAATCAATTTACATGAAATTATTAGTGGGAATCGCCCGGGTGGTGGTAGGTGTTTTATTTATTTTTTCGGGATTTATAAAGCTGAACGACCCCGTTGGGTTCTCTTTTAAACTACAGGAATATTTTAGTCAGGGTGTTTTAAACATTGAAGTTCTTATTCCGTTTGCGCTGGTCATTGCGATCCTTCTGGTCGTTTTTGAGCTGGTGCTGGGAATTATGCTGCTTATTGGCTACCTGCCAAAGTTTACAACCTGGAGCTTACTCCTTATGATTATATTTTTTACGTTCCTCACATTTTATTCGGCATACTTTAATAAAGTAACCGACTGTGGTTGCTTTGGAGATGCTATCCCACTTACACCGTGGCAGTCTTTTATAAAAGATGTGATCCTGCTGGTGCTTATCGTCTTCTTATTTGTTAAACGAAAATTGATCACGCCGGTTTTTGTCCCGGCATCGCATAGATGGATTATCTTTCTATCGTTTATGCTGAGTTTTATTTTCTGCTACTATGTGTTGATGCACCTTCCGGTTTTTGATTTTAGAGCCTATAAAATTGGTGCGAATATTCAGGAGGGAATGGAAGTTCCTGAAGGTGCACAGGAGGCGGTTTACGAATACCAGTGGAAATTCCTCCATGATGGGGAAGAAGTTGTTATCGCCACCAATGGGCAGTATCCACAGCAGGAAGGTGAATTTATTGGAGTGGAAACGGAAATGGTACAGAAGGGTTATGAGCCGCCAATCCATGACTTTTATATTCAGAAGGACGGGGAAAATTTTACTTCAGAAATACTGGAAGCAGAAAAAGTCTTTTTTATAGTAGCCTATAATCTTAGAAGTACAGAACGCGATGGTTATGCAGCGGTAAAGCGGTTGAGCGACGAAGCTTTGGAAAAAGGCTATAAAGTTGTGGGGGTGACCTCCTCTGGAGAAGAACTTCAGCAGCAAATAAGCGAAAAATATAACCTGAACTTTGAGTTTTACCAGGGTGATGAAACGGCCTTAAAGACAATTGTGCGTTCCAATCCCGGGTTGCTGGTTCTGCGAAGAGGCACAATTACCCAAAAGAAGCATTGGTTTGATGCGGCCGATATAGATTTGTAAATCAAAGGCAGATTCTGATAAAATATTGATAAAAAGAATAGCTTAAGTGCAAAGCCTTGTGCTTATGTTTTTTGTTATCAATATATTTGTAAAATTCAGTAAAACTGAAGAAAAATTAAGTAAAATTTTATCCTGAAATGGATCCAACCAAAATATTATGAGAAAACAAATAGTAGCAGGAAACTGGAAAATGAATAATGATCTTGCCGAAACGCAGGAACTTCTTTCCCACATTAAAATGCAACTGGTGAAAAAACCTGAAGCAGAAGTAATGGTGGCACCTTCTTTTACTAATCTTTACAGCACATTTGAAGCTTTAAAAGATACACCTATAAAAGTTGCGGCTCAAAACATGCACCAGAGTAAGAGCGGTGCTTTTACAGGAGAAATTTCGGCATCTATGCTTAAAAGTATTGGTGTTACTACTGTTATTTTAGGACATAGCGAACGTAGAGCACATTTTCATGAAACCAATGATATCCTTGCAGAAAAAGTAAACACGGCTATAGAAAATGATATGGAAGTGATTTTCTGCTTCGGGGAAGAACTTCAGGATCGTAAAAGTGATAAGCATTTTGAAGTGGTAGAGAAGCAGCTAAAAGAAAGTCTTTATCAGATTTCTGAAGATGCATGGAGTAAGGTTATCCTTGCTTATGAACCGGTTTGGGCTATTGGTACGGGAGAGACTGCTTCTCCGGAACAGGCACAGGAAATGCACGCTTTTATTAGGAAAAATATTGCTGAAAATTTTAACGAAGAGATTGCAGAGAACGTTTCTATCCTTTACGGTGGAAGTGTAAAGCCGAATAATGCAAAAGAAATTTTTGCCAAAAAAGATGTGGACGGCGGACTTATTGGCGGGGCAAGCCTTAAGGCGACTGATTTTATTGCACTGGTAAATTCATTCTAGATGGCATCAAATTATCTTGAATTCATATTCAAAATAGATCCTGTCCAGCCGGCTTCAGAAATTCTGATAGCAGAGCTGGGCTACCTTGGATTCGAGAGTTTTGTTGAAAATGAAGATGGTATAACCGCTTATATTCCTGCTGAAGAATTTGAAGAAGACCTTTTTGCAGGCGTACATATATTACAGTCAGAAGAATTTCAGATTACATATTCCCGGGAAGAAATTGAGCGGGTAAACTGGAATGAAGAATGGGAAAAGAATTTTAGTTCGATAATTGTGGGCGATATTTGCAGTGTACGGGCACCCTTCCATTCAAAACCAGATACTGATTATGATATTGTGATCGAGCCGAAAATGTCGTTTGGTACAGGGCATCACGCTACTACTCATATGATGATAAAGCTCATTCTGGAAAATGAATGGAAGAATAAATCTGTTCTTGATATGGGCTGCGGTACAGGTGTACTGGCCATTTTAGCGGCAATGAAAGGAGCGGATAAAGTAGATGCTATAGATATTGATAATTGGTGTTACCTGAATACGCTGGAAAACATTCAGCGTAACGATTGTGAGCATATTAATGTTGAGGAAGGCGGGGCGGAGCTGTTGGAAGGGAAAAAGTACGACCGCATTCTCGCCAATATAAACAGAAATATACTTTTAGAAGATTTGCCCGTCTATGTTAAAACGCTTAATCGCGATGGAGAAATTTATTTAAGTGGCTTTTATACAGAAGATCTTAAAGTAATTGAGAAAGCTTGTATGGATCTGGGTTTAAGTTATATGAATCATGTGGAAAGAAATAATTGGGTGGCTGTAAAGTTTTTACTGCTAGATTTTTAGGTGGAATTTGTATATTTGCAACTTAAATCTTTGTATATAATAACAGATTGAAGATGAGCACGCAAGAAGAAGTTTTAGAAAAGAGAAGTACAAAAACAAAGACGCACAAGGAGAACGAGATTGTACTTTATAACGATGATTATAATACTTTTGATCACGTGATTGAAACGTTGATCTATACCTGCGATCATACCCCGGAGCAGGCAGAGCAGTGCTCTCTATTGGTTCACTATAAAGGAAAATGTACTGTAAAAACGGGGTCTTATGAAGATCTGGAGCCAAGATGTTCTAAAATTTTAGATGCCGGTTTAAGCGCGGAAATAGTTTGATCTAAAAAATGTCATCTATTCTTTTCAGAAATTAAAATAAACTATATATTTGCACCCGCAAAAAGGCCTTGTGGCGCAACTGAATAGCGCACCTGATTACGGCTCAGGAGGTTCCAGGTTTGAATCCTGGCAAGGTCACTTCTAAGATTAACAAATCTTATCAAAACCGCGCAAATCTTATGATTCGTGCGGTTTTTTAGGTTTTTGGTTTTCATTTAATTTGATTAAATTAGAAATGGAAAGATAACCACAGGACACCTAAATTTTCAAAAGACACCTAAGGTGTCTTTCGAAATTAATTTGATTTGAGCTTTATAGTTGATTTGACTTCATCTAATTAATAATTGTTTAATTAAAAGATGACAACTATGAGTACTTCAAACACATTTTCAATTTTATTTTTGGTTAATCCCAAAAAGATTTCCGGCGATTTGGTAACTATCTATGTTAGAATTACGGTAAACCAAAGAAGATCCACAATCAGTTTAAAAAGAAAAATCCCTTTAAAATGTTGGGACTCTGCAAAGAAAAGAGCACGCGGAACTTCTGCAGAAACAAAACAATTAAATCATTATTTAGATAAGGTCCAGGCTAGACTTTTCCAGTGTTATCAAGAGCTTCTGTTTAAAGGTAAGAAAATTACTGCCCAGCTAATAAAAGCTACTTACCTAGGAGAGGATGAGAACTCTAAATCACTTCAGGATCTTATAGATTATCATTCCAGAAAAATTGAACACACCTTAACTCCAGGAACTATTAAAAACTTCAAAATAACTGAAGGTTATATTTTTAAATTTTTAAAGACAGAAAAAAAGACAACTGATGTTTATATAAGAGAATTGAATTATAAGTTTCTCTGCGATTTCCAGGATTTTCTGAGTTCATACTATCCGAAAGGGCATCCAAAAGCTATGGGGCATAATACTATTATGAAGCATATTCAGCGTTTGCGGAAAATGGTTACACTAGCCTTTAATATGGAATGGATAGATAAAGACCCTTTTAGACGATGGAAAAATACTTTTGAGAAAAAAGATCGAGAATTTTTATCAGTTGGCGAGTTGTCAAATTTAGAAACTTATGAGTTCCCAGTAGAAAGGCTTGATCGCGTTCGGGATTTGTTTGTTTTTAGTTCTTACACTGGTATCAGCTATGTGGATATTAAAAAACTTACTGCAAATAATATTTCGATGGGAATTGACGGGGATAAATGGATTATTTCAAAAAGGCAAAAAACCAATACACCAATTAAAGTACCCTTATTAGATCCTGTTTTAGAATTGATAAAGAAATACGAAGATCATCCTATGACCTTAGTCTCAGGAACCTTATTACCTAAAATCACTAATGAGAAATTAAACGTTTACTTAAAAGAAGTTGCTGTTCTATGCGGAATAAAGAAGAATTTGACCTTTCATATGGCTAGACATACCTTTGCAACTACGGTTACTTTAAGTAATGGTGTACCAATAGAAACAGTTTCTAAACTCTTAGGACATACCAAAATTTCTACAACTCAAATTTATGCTAGAGTTTTAGAAAACAAGATTAGTCAGGATATGAATGCTTTACGTGGAATTCTGAAACAGAAGAAAGTTGAAGATTCCACTCAAAATTCAAATGTTGCATCTTGAAGAGCAAATATAAGGGGGCAATATCGTTTATAGTTTTGCCTCCTTTTTTTATCATTTAGTGATTTTTTAAAATTTTTATTTTAGTATAAAAATATATCTCATACATATTATTTTATTTCTTAATTTTCTACTGCCCAATCGATTGGAAGGCTTAAAGATACCCTCGATTAAACAAATCTTATAATAAGCAACATTATAGGAAAAGATATTCCCCTATTTCTATTCCAAAAGAACGTGATTTATAAATCAGCGATTATTTGAGATGGAATCTATTCAATTCCAAATTAAATTTAACTGTAAATAGTTTCATTTGTTATGTTTAGGACTGCCGATTTTCCTGTATATCGCCAATTGGATCAGATGGATTGTGGACCCTCTTGCATCAAGATGCTCACTGAATTCTTCGGAAAAAAATATGATCTGGAATATTTAAGACAAATTTCCTTTCTGCAAAGGGATGGTGCTTCTTTGGGAGGGCTTTCCGAAGCATTAAGTAAATTAGGGATAGAATCTGTTGGGATCAAAGTAAGTTTTCTGGAATTAATTTCGGAAGTACCTCTTCCCGCTATTGCACATTGGGAAGGGAATCATTTTATAATTATTTATAAGGCTAACCACAAGTTCATTTATGTATCAGACCCGGCCTACGGCAAGTTGAAATACCGCCACAGTGAATTCATCAGTAAATGGGCAGAAGCAGAGAAAAAACAGGGTGTTCTTCTTCTTGTAGAGCCCACTGATCACTTCCTGGACGAAGAACCTCCAGAAATGGATAAGAAAAGTAGTCTGGGATTCCTGCTTGATTACCTAAAACCTTACAAAAGATATATAAACCAGTTATGCCTGGGTTTAATAATTGCTGCCACTATTCAGTTAATGCTTCCTTTCCTTACCCAAAGCCTGGTGGACTATGGAATTAATTATGAAGACTTTGGTTTTATCAACCTTATATTATTAGCGCAGTTCTTTTTGTTTCTTACGCGTTCTGCATCAGAAGTGATTAGAGACTGGATTTTATTGTATATAAGTACACGTATAAATATTCAAATGCTTTCAGATTTTTTGGGGAAACTACTAAGCCTTCCTTTAGCATATTTTGAATCAAAAAACACCGGTGATTTTATGCAAAGAATCTATGATCATCAAAGGATAGATGAATTTCTAACGGGCCGTGGTTTAAATATTCCTTTTGATATCTTTTCTATTTTAGTATTCGGAATAGTGCTGTTCTACTTTCATCCACATATTGCACTTATCTTTTTTACAGGAACTTGTTTATTTTTCGGTTGGTCACTATTATTTATGAAAAGGAAGGAACTTTTGGATAACCAGCTTTTCGACCTTAACAGGAAAGACCAATCCCTATTTCTGCAGATCATTCTGGCAGTTTCAGAAATTAAATTAAACAATTCAGAAAACAGGAGAAAAGGGGAGTGGGAAGTTAATCAAAATGGTCTTTTCAGGATAAAGTCAAAGATTTTAAGCGTAGGACAGGCTCAAATTAAAGGAGGTTTATTCCTTAATGAATTAACCAATATTTTAATAATCTTCTGGTCTGCAAAGGCTGTAATCACAGGGCAAATTACATTGGGGGCTATGCTGGCTATCCAATTTATTATCGGCTCATTATCCTTACCTATTTCAAATATCATCAATTTTCTTACAGATTATCAGAGCGCCAGACTCTCTTTTGACAGGTTGTCTGAAGTCCATAATCAAAAACCTGAAGATAACAGAAGGGGCTATGAGAATAACCTACCCACTGGAGATCTTAACATAAGGAATCTAAGTTTCGGATATGGAAACCCTTCCTTACCTCCATTGCTAAATGAACTGAATATTACTATCCCTAAGGGGAAGATTACTGCAATTGTTGGTTCAAGCGGTTCAGGAAAGACAACTTTGTTAAAACTGCTTCTGAAATTTTATATACCCTGGAAGGGTAATTTAAAAGTTGGGGATGATGATCTTAGAGATATTAATACATCCCTTTGGAGAAGTAGATGTGGAGTTGTAATGCAGGACGGCTGTCTTTTTAACGATACTATTGAGAGGAATATCACAGAATCACAACCGGATATTCCTGTGGATCGAAGCTCGTTACGAAAAGCTGTGGAAATGGTTAATCTAAATGAATTCATTGAGAAGCTTCCCCTTGGGTATCAAACTAAGATTGGGGAAAATGGACAGCTCCTTAGTGGTGGAGAGAGACAAAGAATTTTACTTGCGAGGGCAATCTATAAAGATCCAGATTATTTATTTCTTGACGAGGCTACCAGCTCTTTAGATTCAGAAAACGAAAAATTCATTACTGACAATTTAATTTCCTTCTATAAAAATAGAACTGTGGTGATTATTGCCCATAGGCTATCTACAGTCTTGACTGCTGATCAAATACTGGTTATGAACAAGGGTGAGATTGTAGAACGGGGGAATCACCAGGATTTAATTCAAAATAAAGGTGTTTACCATAACCTGATTAAATATCAACTAAAGATTTGAGAAGGTGGAAAATAGGAAATATAATAGCAGCGGGAGTAACCCATTGAATATTGAACCCGGTTATTTACTACGCCGAGGTACGGCCTATATGTTTGGATTCTTCTTTCTAGTGTTAATTCTGGCCGGCATTATTTCTTTTAATCAGGTTGTAAAAGGATCTGTAACTCTTACTTCAAAGAACCCTCCAGTTGAAATTAAAGTGAAAAGAGACGGAAAGCTTTCTGCTATTTATTATAAACCCGGAGACTCAATAGTAGCAGGAGATATTGTTGCAGTACTTGATAATCCTGCAAGCCAAAAAGATATAACTTTCCTAAAAGAAAGATTAGGGAAGGATTTTCTAAAGGTATTATCACTGGAAGCATTATTAACCGAATTTCCGGTAAACTTAAGTCTGGGAACTTCCTTACAGGCAGCATACAATAGGTTTTTAGAAGAATATCACAACCTTATTTTAGAAAATACACTTGGTCATAAACAAATAATGGAGCAAGGCTTACTCCAAAATATTAATAACCAGAGATCAATTTTAAATTCTAAAGAGGAGGAGTTTCAATTGATGGAAAACAGTCTTTCTATTTCAACTGAAAATATAAATCGCCATCGACAATTATTTGAAAAAGGAGTGATCTCAAAATTTGATTTGGAAAAGGTTGAGTTGGAATTTACCGAGAAGAATCGACAATACTCTTTACTGAAACAGCAGATGATTCAGTTACAGGCCGACAAGAGCAGGGCGAAAAGCGATCTTGAAATATTAAGATCTTCTGAAGAAAGAAAATTAAGCCTTCAGGAGGCGGAATTGGTTTTTGCAAAGCAAAATCTTCTTAATGAGATTTCAGAGTGGGAGGATAAAAATATTATAAAAAGTCCCGTTGCAGGTAGGCTTTCTTATAATCAGGTTTGGGGAGTACATCAGAATGTTGAAGAAGGCGATGTAGTGTTTACCATTGTTCCTTTTATGAGAAAAGATCTGCTAGGTAAATGTATCGTTCCTGTCCAAAATTCAGGTCAGATAAATAAGGGTCAGAAGGTTTATTTAAAGCTTGACAATTATCCATACAGGGAATGGGGAATGATAAAAGCTAGCGTTAAGTCGATCTCAGAGGTTCCCAGCAGAGCGGAAGTGCCAGCATATATTGTTTATTTAGATGTAGATAGTTTAGTGACTTCCTATGGAAAGGAGCTAATTCTCCATCAAGAATTAATAGGAACCGCAGAAATAGTGCTTGAAGAAGTCACTTTACTTAAGCGCATTTTTTACCAGTTTCGTCAGCTTTGGACAACCTAATTCTATTTAAGTATGGCACAAATCCCGACAACATATAAATCAATCTTCTTCTATTTAATGTTTGTGTTAAGTGGTACTATATCATTTATTGGTTATTCTCAGGATATCCCTTCAAAGAGACTTGAAAACGTGACAACCAAATTATCCTATGAAGAAATTCAAGATCTGGAATATGAGGCATTGATAGATAAAGACACTGCTGCTCTGGGATTATTGATCAAGATTCACTTGCGAAAAGCTTCATTAGAGAAGAATAATATTGAAAAAGCCAGAGCTTATTATTATAAAACAACTTTAGAAAAAACTAGTCCTGCATTGGTATATGCAGATTCTATAATTAAGATTACTAAAGAGAGTACTCATCCCAATTATCCTGCGATTGGGTATGCTATTAAAGGACATCTCCATTACGAATCGGGAAATTTTCAGGTTGCACTTACCAATTACCTAAAGGCATATAATCTCGCTTTAACAAAAGAAAATGTTGATCAGCAAAGGGAATTTGCTCTTGCAATAGCCGCAATTAGAAATCTGTACGGACAACATTACGCCGCGGTTGAACTTTACAATAAATATTTAAAATTATTGAAGAACGAAGAGAATTTTGAGACGCAACATTACGATGATTACACCTTATTGCTGTTTAATCTCACCCTAACACATCTTCGATTGCAGTCAATAGATTCAGCTAGGTTCTATGCTAATCAGGGTATTAAATTAACCTCAAAGTTAAGGGATGATTCTAATTTTCAGGATTTTATTCTTTTAGATGCACAAATTAATTATTATGATAGTTCTTATGATAAAGCAAGGGATACCCTCCTTAAATATAATGGCTCTCTGGATGGAACCAGCAAAGCAATAAAATTATATTATCTAGGTAAAATTGAGGATAAACTGAATAATAAAAATCTTTCCATCAAATATTTTAAAGAAATTGATTCCATAGTTACCGCAACGGGAGATCCTTTTCCCGAGGTTAAAGATGTTTATCATGAACTAATTCTTAACTCAATAGACAAAGATGATAAACATGGGCAGATAGAATATATCGGGAAATTAATTGCCTACGATAGTTTACACTCGACAAAGCAGGAAAATGTTATAAATGCAGCTATGGCTTCTTATGATATACCTTACTTAAAACATCAAAAACGAGAGGCAGAAGCACAGCTTGAAAATAAAAGAACAATTATAACCGGAGTTGGATTATTGGCCGGTTTAGGAAGCTTTACTGGAATATTCTTCTTCGTGAGATCAATCCGTATACAAAGAAAGTTGAAAGTTTTACTCGAAGAAGGGATAGTAAGAAAAAAAATAATAAGTGATCAACCAGTTGGTAACCATGCAAGTTCTGTACCTGAAGATATTAAAAAAGATATTTTAAATAAACTGGAAAAATTCGAAAACTCGGAAAGGTTTTTAGATAAGGAATTAGATATGTCTAAGTTAGCGCAGGAACTGGAAACAAATACTTCTTACCTTTCTGTTATTATCAATTCATATAAAGGCAAAACATTTCCTAATTATCTTAAAGATATTCGGATAGCAAAAGCCGTCCGGATGTTAAATAATGATCATAGCCTTTTGAGATTTAGTAATCAGGGATTAGCTGAAGTGTTTGGATTTAAAACAAGTGAATCTTTTTCTAAAGCTTTTTACAAGAACACCGGTATATATCCTTCAAAATTCATAAAGGAGTTGAACTTACGAAAAGTGGACGGTCATTTATAAATGGAAGGTATGTCTATGTTGCTAATTGTTGTCTGATGTAGTTATTTAGTAGCAAACAAATATTTATTAACCATTAAAATTTTCAATCATGAAAAAAACATTAAAAGATTACCAGGGAAGAGCTTTAAAGAATTTAGAAAAAATTAAAGGAGGGGGAAACCCTGTAATTGATCGCGACAAGGTGAGACGGCCTAAGCCGGGTAAGTAGAAACTATCTGTTTTAATTAAAATGAGCCCGGACTGTTCCGGGCTTTTCAAAATTTAGAGTAATGAAAAACAAAGATCACCTCCTAATCCTATGTTTGAGCTTAGTATCATTAACCATTTCTTTTGGTCAACAGAACTTTACTCATTCTTATTACCCATCTCTTTCTAAGCAAGTGAGGATCATAAATGAATTTGGTTTTTCACTTTCAGATGACTATTCCAACTTGAATAATCTTGAAGACCCAAAAATAGACCAATGGTTAAAAGCCCAGGACTCTCTAGCGGAAGAGTATTTTTCTAAAAATGATCTTTTGCAAGATTATCAGGAAAAATTTGAAGAATATCAGAATCGTGAGAACGGAACAATCAGTATGATTAAAGTGAATGAAGAGAGAAACTATTTTTACATAAAATATGATCATATATCTGGTACAGATAAATTATATTTTAAAAAAAATCTCTCAGCAGATGAGGTGGAACTTTTTGATCCTGGAAATTATGATGATATAACAGAGGTGACTTATCTAGAACCCTCATTCGATGGAGATAAAATTGCCATTGGATATCAATCCGATGAAAATTTTTCATCTCGAGTTAGAATATTTGATGTAAAAAACAAGAAGTTTTATAGTGAAGTGATCACCAATATTAATCCATCATTTGGGGGGATTGAATGGTTGCCTGATAGCTCGGGTTTTATTTATCTCTATTTTCCAGTAGTAGATCAAAATAAACCGGACTATAAAAAGAATTCTTATTCTGTTCTTCATACATTAGGGAATATACCTGCTAAAAAGATGAAAGTTTTTGGGAATAGTAACACAGTTAATATCCCTGCAGATTTTTATCCAAAAGTAAAAATTGGTTCCAGTCAGGATAAATATATCATTGGATATTCTGCTACTTCCAATGATTACTATGACGCATATTTTGCTAAAGTTTCAGATATAGTATCAGGAAATGCTAATTGGATTCCTTTTTTTAATGTAGAGCAGAAAGTGTATACCACTGAGGGAGAAGTTAGGGGTGAGGAATTTATTTTCCGGCAGGGAAATAACACCGGAAATCAAATAAGCCGTATCCAATTCCATTCTCCCAATTTTAATAATCCAGAGGTACTTGCCGAAGGAACTAAAGAAAATCCAATTACCCAATTTAATGTTACTAAGGATCATATATATTACTCAAAATCTAAGTTAGGTGTTGAAGTTAGTCTCTGGGAAATTGATAAGGAAAAGAATATAACCAAATTAAAAACACCTTTTGTACCGGGGTATGTCACATTTTTTGGGGGATCAGTAAAAACTAATCATATTGGAATAGAATTAGATGGATGGATATCAAACCATACCAGGTTCATTATTGCAGAAGATAAAAATTTACAGAAAGAAGGATTGAAAACAGAAACCTTCTATCCTGAATTTGAAAATCTTATTGCAGAGCAAATAATGGTTGAAGGTCATGATGGGGTAGAGGTGCCATTATCTTTAATTTATGACCCCAACTTGCTAAATTCACAGAATGAGGTATTTATCTATGTTTATGGAGCTTATGGAGAAAGTTTAAGTCCATTTTTCTATCCTATTATTTTGGACTGGGCAGCTCAGGGAGGTATTCTTGCTTTTCCTCACGTAAGAGGAGGTGGAGAAAAGGGAAAAGAATGGCATATTCAGGGTCAGAAAACATTAAAGCATAATTCTTGGAGAGATCTTATTTCTTGTACTGAAGCACTAATCGATAAAGGTTTTACCAAAAGAGGATTAATTTCATTATATACATACAGTGCAGGTGGAATTACTGCAGGTATGGCCGTAAATGAACGTCCAGATCTTTTTTCTTCATACATAGCTGAAGTGCCTAGATTAAATCCTTTAGGTCTGGAATCATCTGCTACGGCCAGTAGTACAAGTTATTTGGAATATGGAACTGTAAAGGACAGCCTGGAGTTTGCAGGCCTGGTTAAAATGGATCCCTACTTCAATCTGAATTCGGAGAATAAATATCCACCGACTTTAATACTGCCAGCATCTCAAGATGACCGAATTCCTTTGTGGGATAGCGGTAAGTATATAGCTAAATTACAAAGCATTTCAGGGGAAGAAACACCCATTTTAATGGATATTGATTACCGCTATGGTCACGAAGGCCAGGGTAACGATGAGACCGTGATGCTTTATAGTAAAATTTTTAGTTTTGCCAGGAGTAACATGAGACAGTATCACTAAGCAACTCCCCAATCCTTTTAATAGCCATGATCAATCTGGCTTCACACTTTCCCATCTTCCAAATATTTTTGTTCGCTATGTTCGATAGCTTAAAAATTTATATTCATTTATAAATGAACTTATTTATTAATAAAAGGAATAATTCAGCAAGCACTTCTTAATAATATTGGTTTATAAATGTAGTATTTTGATTTATAAACCGAAATCCTTCCAATTTTTATCCTAACCTCTTTTGCCTGAAATTTAATGAATGGTTTATAACATAAGAGGTGAATTTTCTAATAACATCGGAAGAACTTTTGAAAGAAATTTCAAAAATAGAGGAATCTTCACCCTCTAGACTAAATGCATTCAATAGGGTTATAAAATACTGCCGAGAAGTTCTTGAAAACTACCGAAAGAATATTAGAAACTTCAAATTTAATTCATCTTCTGATGAAATTAAGTTTTTTAAGGAGGAAAAGCAAATTCCTCTTAGTCAGCTTATTTACTATACAAGCCTTCGAACGATTGAACTTGAATCAACTTCATCGGTTAAATACAAAAGGAAATATTTATCCAGGAAGATTAAAAAGATTAATAAGTTTTTTCAACGTAACAGGAAATTTCAGCTATATATTGATCTGGAACAAACCAGTATGGATAAATTTTATTTTACCCGGAAATTTCAAAATGAAGTGTCACACTATGATACTTCGCTATATTGGGATCCTGAATTCAATACTTCTCACGATATTCTTTTAGCTTATTTAAGAGCCTACAAAAGACTGCTTCCGTTTCTACAGAGACAAATGGAATTATTAGATCACCCACAAATTGAATATATCAATAAACACGATCTACATTGGACGGCCTCCAAAGTGGACCTTATTGAGCTCATTTATGCATTACATTTCTCAGGAGCTATTAATAATGGTTCTGCAAATATTATTGATATCGTTTCCCTTTTTGAAGTGATTTTTAATCAAAAGTTGGGCAATTGCTATAAGAAGCTTTCTGAAATTAAGGGTAGGAAAGGTAGAATCACCAAATTTTTGGACGAAATCACCTGGAATTTTGAACAAAAAATGAACCGTGAAAATGAGCTATAATTTTCGGTAGGTGAACGTAACTCCGAAAACTATTTTTCTGTCAATATTTAGTTACTTTTTTAATTTATTGCCATTTATTTTCCGCGGTAAAGCTCCCAAATATTACTATTTACAGGAAGTGTTAAATTATCTCGTAGTCCGGTAGACATAGTGAAATTAATTTCCTAAAGCTACTCAAATTTGCCTAGAAGTCAAATCAACAAAATCCCGCCGTGTAAAAAAGTATAACCATCGGTGGGATTTTAAACTAAAACTTTTTAAAAATGGCAAAAGAAATAATTACTACTGATGATCTAATGATTTTTAAGCTGGAGTTATTCGATGAGCTTAAAAGACTTTTTAATGAGCAGTCTAAAGGAAAACATAAAAGGTACGTGAAATCAGGGGAAGTGAGAAAACTACTTAATATTAGTTGGGGAACTTTACAGAATATACGAATTAACGGGAATCTGCCTTACACAAAAATAGGAGGTACGATTTTCTATGAATGGGAAGATATACAACGAGTTATGGATGAATTTAGGGTAGATAATAGTGATTAATTATGAATTACATAAAACACCTTACCGCGATTTTTTATCGCTTCAATGAGGATAGCCGGCTCAATCCTTCACACGTGAGTATTTATTATGCTTTATTCCATTATTGGAACGTATTTAGGTTCTGTAAGCAATTCTATATACAAAGGCAGGAAATTATGGAAGCTTCAAAGGTTGGTTCACTTTCAACCTACCATAAATGCATTAGAGAACTAAGTGATTGGAATTACATTTTGTATATGCCTTCTAAAAACCCCTTAAAAGGTAGCCAGGTTAAGATATCCATTTTTTGGACTAGTGATGAACAAGCAGAATATGAGCATTCAATTTGTAGTGTAAATGACCTGGATAAGTTTGAGACTTTTTTAGAACAGGTTGCAGAAGAGTCCGGAAAGAGTAGCGAAATAGCTCCGGTATATGAAATAAACAATATTAAACATATTAAACAGAATAAAACTTATTGGCCAAAAAGTGAATTAGAAGTTTTGAATTTTTTTAAAAAGAATGGTTGGCCAGATAATGAAGCTTCTAAGTTCTATCTCCACTATGAGGCTGTTGGTTGGAAAATTAATAGAAATACTCAGGTTGTAAACTGGCAGGCTTTAGCTAAGCGTTGGATCAAAAAAGCCGAGGAGATCCAGCAGAATATAAAATCAAAAAATCCAGATCATTTAAAAATAAAAAAAAATAAAAACTATGGAGAACCCTTGTGAAATAATTGAAGGCGGCGTGGTGTACAAGATCGGGAGATTTAAGGGAAAAGAAGTTTTGTATGATTTTCCTCTTATGCTCGAATACCTGCAAATAAAAGGAAAAATCCTTTTTGGTAAAGATTTTCACCTGTATAAAAAAGATGAAAAATTACTTTTCAAGCTTTGCAATTACATCATCGCAGATAAGGAAAAATGTCAAAAATTTGAACTCGATCCTGCCAAAGGAATTTTATTAACAGGTCCGGTAGGTTGTGGAAAAACAAGTTTTCTAAAATTATTACGCTACCTGGTACCGCACCAAAAAGAATATCAGGTAATTCCCTGCAGAAATATCGCTTTTGCCTTTCATCATCTTGGCTATAAAACAATTGAGGATTATGGGAACAGCAGCTATCTATGTTTTGATGATCTAGGGGTTGAGCCAGAAGGCAGGTTTTACGGAAAAGATTGCAATGTTATGGGCGAAATTCTCCTTTCCCGTTATGAATTGTTTTTGAATCATAAAGTTAGAACCCACGCTACAACAAATTTAAATGCCGGTGAACTTGAAGAACGCTATGGCTCGAGGGTTAGGAGTAGAATGCGCGAACTTTTTAACCTGATCTCATTTGATGAAAAAACTATTGATAAGAGGAAATAGAAAAAATCTTAATTATACTTTTGCCTAAGTATTCAAATACTCAATTTTACAACTTCAAAATCACAAATCTGACGTTTTTAACCTTCAACTTTCCATCTGCCCTAAAACTTATTAACAACTCAATTCGAGAATTTCATAAAATTTTATCTCATTTGAGATCAAAATAGCTCAAATAAGTACAAATTTAATTTTATTCACAAAATGATGTAACCTGGTGGAATTCAAGTGATTTAATTATAATTTTCTGAATAACAAAGTATTTGGAAAAAATGAAAATAGTAACTTTTAATATTCAGAATTTATTCCATAGGGACAGAAGTTTTTTGGAAAAGCCATTCAATAAAAACAAAGAGGAATGGGAAATGGAGGTAGATCAGTTGTTGGAAAAACCAACTAAGTCAAGTCAAGATAATGAACGGATCAGAGAATTGGCTCCTTTAGTAGGAATGGATAATGGCTATCAGTTACCCTACGCTGTTTTAAGGAGAAAAGCCGGCTTTCTTTTTTTGAAAGGCAAGAATTATTTAAATGAATTAAGAGCCTCTGAACTTACAGATTGGAACGGCTGGATAGCACTTCAAAATTATCCTCTAGATCCTATAGCGGTAGAAAATAAAGCGAGGGTAATTGCAGATGTGAATCCTGATATTTTAGTTCTCCAGGAGATTGAAGACCGTGCCTCACTTGAAGAATTTAATGACGAGTTTCTTTCCTGGTTTGGTTGCAAACCATTCCAAAAAACTTGCGTAATGCAGGGAAATAGCAAACGCGGTCAGGAAATAGGTATTCTTACCCGTAAAGGTTACGAGATTAAGTCGGTTCGAAGCCATGTTTATGATTTAAACTTTCCTGGAGAAATTGGTTTTGATAAGGACCTGATGGAATATGAAATACTTACTGCCAGAGGAAATTCTCTTTGGATCCTCGCTACACATTTACAGGAGCAAACAGAATATAAAGAACACTCAGATGCTAAAAGAAAAGCACAGGCCGAAAAAATTGCTGAAGTATATCATAAATTATATGCAGAGGGTAAAAAGCAAATTGCAGTAATGGGTACGCTCAATACCATTTCTTATTGTAATTCCCTTGCTCCTTTATTGCAAAGAACCAATTTAAAGTTAGTCACCAAGCATCCATCCTTTAATGTGGATTTCGACAAAGGAAAAGATGCTGGCTATTACAGTCTTGGAGCTTACCGGATGGGAGTAAATATCAAGCAAAAAGATTACCTGCTTTTATCCCCTGAACTTTTTGATAAAGTTAAAAGCAGCGGATTAAACCGTAAAGGCATCTGGCCGGATAAACGGCCCATGTGGTGGGTATATCCAAGTATACATTGTAAAGCTCACGCGGCCAGTGAGCATCCAGCAATTTGGGTGGATTTAAGTTTGTAGGGATTGTTTACGAACCGCCATATACAAGATCAGTACGTATGGTGGTTTGAGAGCTGTACTCCGAATTAGCTAATGGTGGAGTGGCCTAGTCGATTAGCTGCTTCCATAATCAAAAATTACTTAATTAAGTCTTTTTTCATAAGAATATCAGTTTGTTTGTCTCCACCTAAATTAAAAATATGTTCATCGAATTTTAGAAATCCGTTTTTTTCATAAAATCGAATTGCTCTTTGATTTTCTTCCCAAACCCCTAACCAAACATAATGAAGGTTTTTCTGATTAGCGATATCAATTGCTTTTTTATAAAGTGCTTGACCAATCTTTTTACCTAAAAATTCTTTTAATACGTAGATGCGTTCAATTTCTAAAGCATTCCGATCTTTTAATTCTGTTTGTGATTGATCAAAATTTACTTTAAGATATCCAACAATTTTTTTATTAATTTTAGCAAAATAAATTTCTGAATTTTTATCAGATATTTCACCACTTACTTTTTCTTTGGAGAAACTTTTTTTTAAATATTCTGCCATAAAAGCTGAAGAGTTTTGAGTACCAAATGTATCTTCAAATGTTTTTATTCCTATATCCCGCAGTTGATCTGTATTTTTAAGAGTAACCTTGTCAATTTCAATATTTTTCATTTTTCTTCTTACTATAAATTTTCTCAAAAATACTTGTTTTATAACACAGGACCCATCACCATGTGGTAGAGTTGTTACCCCGGCGTTGTAGGCTTACACCCAAATTTTTCGTGAGTTTAATTAAATTTTAAAAACACTCTTTTAAAATTGTAATGTTTTTGTT
>NZ_JAVRHM010000018.1:0-94961 GCF_031846525.1 Autumnicola patrickiae | reverse complement strand
ATCAGACCTCATAGGTTTCGAAAACCTGTGTGGTCTTGGTCTGGCCTACCTTTAAAAAGGCTAAGCCGAAATTTGACAATTATCGACCTTCTATACGCTCGTTAACAGGAAGACCTTGGAAGCTAATGAAATTCTAAATAAACTTTTTTCTCTCCTCTCTCCACTAAAAAATCACGAAACATTCAGCTCTACCACGTAGCCTTCGTGAGCTCTTACGTTAAAAGCGGTACCATCTTCAAAGATCAGGTATTGTCCTTTTATTCCCTTCAGAATTCCTTCATAAAACGGACTCTTCTTTAGAGACAGTGTTTTTATTTTCTTCGGAAACTCCAGTACGGGGAATTGTATTTCGGTTTCTTTGTTGCTGGCCAGGAAGTATTGTTTGGCTTCTTCAGGAATAAAATCCTTCAGTTTTTCTCTTTCTTCAGCTAAATCCAGATCCAGAATATCGTTGGTGAGCATTTTGCGCCAGTTGGTTTTATCTGAAACATGATCCTTTAAAGCGACTTCTGTAATTCCCGCGAGGTACCTGTTAGGCACTTCTACAATTTCGATCGCCTCGTGTGCTCCCTGATCTATCCATCGTGTAAGCACCTGGCTCCTGCGCGTAACCCCAACTTTTACATTGCTGGAATTGGCAAGGTAAACCACATGGGGTTGTAGCTGCGATTGCTTCTCATATTCAAGATCACGATCTTCTTCATCTAGATGTGCCTTACTCAATTCCGGTCTCATTATCCAGTCCCCTGCCTGCGGAATACTACTCCAGCAATCATAACAAAATCCGGTTCTAAAAACCTTTTTCTGCTTTGAACAATTAATACATTGAAACCGGAGAAAATTAATGCTCAATTTCTTGTTCAAAACCTGGTTCAGGTTAAGAAAATCCGATTCAAAAAGCAGGTAATATTGTACGGTATCTGTAAGTTCCGTTTTCATTTTGGTAAGCACACCTTCGTACTTCATAAAATTTGGTATTATTTTTTGATGAAACGATTTTTTTTGCTGGCTGTAAAGTTTAGTTTATTTTTAGCCAACCAACCATTTTATGCCCAAGAGATTTGGCGCGTAAAGTTAAAAATAAATAATGCCAATTCCATTAGTAAATTCTGTTGCCTCTTGGTTCCTGAAAAAGCGGATCCACCAGATGGAATTATTTATAAAATATCCTCACGAGGTTCAACACGAACTCTTAAAAAACCTTATTTCCACAGCAAAGAATACTGAAGTCGGCAGGAAGTACGATTTTGCTTCCATGAAGAACTACCAGGCTTTTGCAGATCGCATTCCTGTTCAAAAATATGAAGATTACGAGCCGGATATTGAAAGAAGCAGGCGGGGTGAGAATAATATTTTCTGGCCTACTCCTATTAAGTGGTTTGCAAAATCCAGTGGAACCACCAATGCCAAGAGTAAATTTATTCCCGTGAGTGACGATTCGCTCGAAAGTTGCCATTATTCTGCAGGCAAGGATATGTTGTGTATGTATCTAAATAATAATCCGCAGTCTCAAATGTTTGCAGGCAAAAATCTAAGGCTTGGAGGAAGTAAGGAAATTTATAGGGATAACGGAACGGCTTATGGAGATCTTTCAGCAATATTAATTGACAATATGCCTTTTTGGGCAGAATTTAGCAGCACTCCCAGCAATGAAGTTTCTTTGATGAATAACTGGGAAGTGAAAATGCAGGCCATTGTAGATGAAACTATCAAGGAAAGAGTTACCAGCCTTGCCGGAGTACCTTCATGGATGCTGGTTTTACTGAATAATGTCCTGGAAACTACCGGAAAAAATAACTTATTTGAAGTCTGGCCGCACCTGGAGGTCTATTTTCACGGAGGTGTGAGTTTTAATCCATATGCATCGCAATATCAGAAGATTCTGCCTAAAGAAGACTTCCGTTTTTACGAGATTTACAATGCGAGCGAAGGATTTTTTGCCTGTCAGGATCAAAATGATTCCAAGGAATTATTGCTGATGCTGGACTACGGAATTTTCTATGAGTTTATTCCGATGGATACTTATAATACTTCAGAAGAAAAGCTTATTCCATTAAGTGAGGTCGAAATTGGTAAAAATTATGCGGTCGTTATAACCACAAATGCCGGACTTTGGCGTTACAAAATAGGCGATACCGTTCGCTTTACTTCAGTAAGTCCTTACCGAATAAAAGTTTCCGGAAGGACAAAACACCACATTAACGTGTTTGGAGAAGAGCTGATTATCGAAAACGCCGAAGAAGCGCTGAAGAAAGTTTCCCTGGTCACCAATTGCGAAATTATGGACTACACCGTGGCGCCAATTTTTATGGAAGGCAAAGAAAAAGGCTCCCACGAATGGATTATTGAATTTATCACTCCTCCAAGGGACCTGGAAAATTTTAAAGTTCAGCTGGACAAAGCGCTACAGGAAATAAATAGTGATTATGAGGCCAAACGCTTTAATAATATGACCCTTAATGTGCCTACCATTCACCAGGCGCGCAAAAAGCTGTTTTATGACTGGTTAAAAAAGAATGACAAACTTGGTGGGCAGCATAAAATCCCAAGACTTTCTAACTCGCGACAGTACGTTGAAGAGTTACTTACCATGATGTAAAAAGAGCAGGCCGAAATTTGGCAATTATCGCACTTTATTTTCCTTCTCTTTGCCAGAATAAAGGTTTGAAGATTTGCGTTTATACGTATCTTTGCCCTCTATGAGCACCCTGGTACAAATTTCAGTTTTACCCAACCAACAGGAAGACGAATCGGTTATTCTCCCACTGGCTTTAGAAAAAGCCAAACTTAAAAAGAATGATATTCGGGAGTGGAGGATTCGGAAACGATCCATTGATGCCCGAAGGAAGCCGGTTAAAATTAACCTTCAGGTGGAGTTCTGGAAAAAGGATGACGTGCGCAAAGCAATACCTGCATTTATTCCGAAGCAGGTTTCAGGTTCTAAGGAAATTGCCATCATTGGTGCCGGCCCGGCAGGTTTATATGCCGCACTGCGCGCCATTGAAGCAGGACTAAAACCGATAGTTTTTGAACGCGGAAAAGATGTTCGCGCACGCAGGCACGATCTCGCGAAGATCAATAAAGAGCAAATTGTTAATCCCGAATCGAATTATTGTTTTGGAGAAGGCGGCGCCGGAACCTATTCTGACGGAAAACTCTACACACGTTCTAAAAAACGTGGTAATGTCCTGAAGGCGCTCGAGTGGTTTGTGCATTTTGGTGCAGATCCTGATATTCTTGTGGACGCGCATCCACATATCGGCACCAATAAACTTCCGAAGATTATCACCTCTATGCGAGAAGCCATAACTGAAGCTGGCGGAGAGGTTCACTTTAATTCAAAACTCACCGACCTAAAGCTGGAAAACAACAAAATTGAAGCCATTCAGGTTAATGACGAGCAGTGGCTTTCTTTTGATGAAGTAATTCTCGCAACAGGACATTCTGCCAGGGATATTTTTTACCTCTTACACGAGAAAAATATTAAAATTGAAGCAAAACCCTTTGCGCTTGGAGTTAGAATAGAGCATCAGCAAAAGTTAATAGACACCATTCAATACCACGGGGATGACGAGAATCCCTATTTACCACCTGCATCCTACAGCCTTGTGGAGCAGGTGGACGGCCTTGGGGTTTACTCCTTTTGCATGTGTCCCGGTGGCATTATTGCCCCTTGCGCCACAGCCCAGGAGGAAGTAGTTACTAACGGATGGAGCCCCAGCAAACGAAATAATCCCTACGCCAACTCGGGAATTGTGGTGAGCATTACCCCTGAAGATTTGCCAAATTTCGATCCTAACGATCCTTTTGTATCCCTGAATTTTCAGAAAAGTGTAGAGCATGCGTGCTGGGAAGCAGCCGGAAAAACTCAGCAGGTTCCCGCGCAGCGAATGGTAGATTTTGTTGAAGGAAAAGTCTCTGTAGATTTTCCGAAAACATCTTATCAACCCGGAATTGTAAGTGTGGATTTAAACAAAATTCTACCTCCACTAATTGCCACCCGATTGCGAAAAGCATTTATTCTCTTCGGAAAAAAATTAAAGGGTTATTATACCAATAAAGCGGTTTTACATGCGCCGGAAAGCCGGACCTCCTCCCCTGTTTCTATTCCGCGTCATCCCGAAACCCTGGAACATATTGAAATTAGCGGACTCTATCCCTGCGGGGAAGGAGCCGGTTATGCCGGAGGAATAATATCAGCCGCGATAGACGGAATTAATTGTGTGGATGCTATTGCAAAAAAATATGCTGAAGAAAATTCTTAACTGCTTTTAAAGTTCGTCGTTCTGAAAATAATAAGTTGATAATTGACATTTTCTAGGTACTCTTACAGAGCCGGTAAATGCCAGAAAAGAAAAAAACCCAAAAATTTCTGAAGGGGTTTTGATTTTGAGTGGGAGACCGGGTTCCCTTCGATTCGCTTTTTCAAAGCTCACTCAGGACAGGCTTCTCAACCAGTGACTCTTTAGCAAAAATCTCAGGCAACAAAAAACCCCGTCATTTCTGAAGGGTTTTGATTTTGAGCGGGAGACCGGGTTCCCTTCGATTCGCTTTTTCAAAGCTCACTCAGGACAGGCTTCTCACGGATCATTCTCAAAAGTTGGGGAGGAATTGCAGTAAAGTTTGATATTTGTAAAAAATATAGAATTGGATAATTACCTTGATTTAATAAAACTTGTACTGCCACAATTCATAGTGGATCATTTTGATTTGGTAAAGAGCAAGAAAGAAAAAGAGACTCTTCATCTCTATTTTGAAGAGCGTAACATACCCCCCAAAGAACAATCCTCCCGGGTTTTAATCTCAAAAGGCTTCCATAAAGAAATAACTATTCAGGACTTCCCCCTACGGGGAAGCACGGTATACCTGCATGTAAAACGTCGAAGATGGACTGATAAAGAAAGTGGAGAGATCGTTCAAAGAGATTGGAACTTAGTCGCCCAGGGAACTCGTATGACCACAGAGTTTGCTGCTTTTTTAAAACAGATTAATCAATACTAAGGCTTCAGACTGCCATACCATAGGTTCCTTTTATGGGGTAAACGGTAAGAAATTACAGCGTCAGTATAAAGATTACCTCAGTGACTTTAAAGAATGGAAAGAAAAGAAACATGCAAGGCAATGGCTGGTTTTTCCTGAAAATATAGGGCCTTATCTATCCATAGATTAGACTGCTTTATCAAGAGGAGAACTCTACACCATTATCACCAATAAGAAAGCCAGAGGGAAGAAAGGAGCTCTGGTAGCTATTATGGCAGGAACCAAGGTAGAACCCATTGTTAGACAACTGCTCAAAATCCCTTCTTCCTTACGAGGCCAGGTTAAAGAAATCACCTTGGACATGGCTTATTCCATGAAACATATCGCAAGGACATGCTTCCCTAAAGCCATTCAGGTCACCGACAGGTTCCACGTTCAGAAATTAGCCATTGAAGCCTTACAAGAGCTAAGAATCAAGCATCGATGGGAAGCTTTAGATCTGGAGAATCAACAGCTGCAAAAAGCAAAGTCCAGTGACTTTGAATATAAACCCCAGGTGCTTCCTAATGGGGACACTAAAAAACAATTACTGGCAAGAAGCCGCTACTTACTCTATAAAGCTCCCTCCAACTGGACAACCAACCAACAACAAAGGGCTAAATTATTATTTAAAATCTACCCGGATATACAACAGGCATATTCCCTGGTAAACCAGTTGAGAAGTATTTTTAATGAAAACACGGAGGTTAAAATAGCTTACACTAAGCTGGCCCATTGGTACAGAGCTGTGGAAGAGTCCGGCTTCAAAGCATTTAATACCGTGGCTAATTCCATTAGTTTGAACTACAGATCTATCTTAAACTACTTCAAGAACAGAAGTACAAATGCTTCTGCAGAATCATTTAATGCCAAGATAAAAGCATTTAGGAGTCAGTTCAGAGGAGTGAAAAATGTAGAATTCTTCCTCTATAGATTAACTACAATTTTTGCCTAGTCCCCAACAATTAGGCTTGATCCCTTCTCACCCGGTGATTTTTCAGGAAAATTTGGGGCAACAAAAAACCCCAACATTTCTGAAGGGGTTCGTTTTGAGCGGGAGACCGGGTTCGAACCGGCGACATTCAGCTTGGAAGGCTGACGCTCTACCAACTGAGCTACTCCCGCATTAGCACTGCAAATATAAACTTTAAGTTTTTCAACTTCCAAAAAAATTAAAGCTTTTTTAGAAAATGATATCCCTTGATAACGTAGCCTTCGTTCATGTAAAACTTGTGAGAACGGTAATTCTGGACGTAACTATTTAGTTCTGAAGTTTCACATCCTTTGTCTTTTGCGTAGTCATAGATAAATTTAAAAAGTTTCTTCCCGATTCCTTTTCCCTGAACTTCTTCAGATATAAAAATATGATCCGGTTCGCAACTTCTTCCAGCATAATGCCTCGTCATAAACCACAGTCCAAACACACCTATGAGCTTTTCGTTCAGAAAAATTCCGAAGCATTCATAGTTTTGGTTGAGCATTTCAGTAAATCGTTCTCTTAAAATCTCATCTGGAAATTCAGCTTTTGATAACTTCTGAATGAACGGAATTATTGTTTCTATATCTTCTTTTAAAATCTTGTTAAATGCAGGTTCCATACCGGAGTTTTCTGCTAAAATAATCATATTTTTAGCCTTTACTAGACTAGATAATTTTTACACGAGATATGAAAGATAAAACCGGAAAAATTCAGGATTTAATAGATGCGAAATTACTTAAGGAACGCAAAGTTTTCCTTTGGGGAATGGTAAACGACAAAACTGCAAAGCATGTCATTGACCGGTTGATGTATCTTGATCTTGACGGCGATGAAGAAATACAGTTTTTTATTAATAGTCCCGGAGGTTATGTAACCGATGGATTTGCTATTTATGATACGATACAATCGCTTAACAGCCCCATTTCTACAATTTGCACGGGACTTGCAGCTTCTATGGGCTCTATTTTACTTTCTGTAGGAACAAAAGGCAGAAGGTTTATCCAGCCTCATGCCAAGGTTATGATTCACCAGCCAAGCGGTGGTGCACGAGGACAGGCTTCGAATATTGAAATTCAGGCAAACGAAATCCTTAAAACCAAAGAGCTAAGTGCCAGAATTTTAGCAGAGAATTGCGGACAGGATTACGAAAGAGTGATGAAAGATTTTAACCGTGATTACTGGATGGACGCAGATGAATCTATAAATTACGGCATTGTGGATGGTATATTAAAAAAGTAAATTATGAATATTAAACATAAAGAAAGTGATACCCGCGGGATGTTCTACATAGAAGGTGATAAGGGTATTATTGCTGAACTTACTTATCAAAGACAGGACAATAACATAATTGTTATAGATCACACAAAAGTAGACCGTAAGTTCGAAGGTAAAGGCCTGGCGTCAGACCTTTTAAAGAAGAGTGTGGAACACGCCCGGGAGAATAACCTGAAAATAGATCCTCTTTGTCCTTTTGCAGAGGTTCAATTCGAAAGAAACAAATCTTACGAAGATGTAAGAGCCACGAGATAATTAAAAAGCCCTGCACCAGGGCTTTTTCTTTTTAAAAGCGCTTAATAAAATTACTCCAAACATTAAACCCTACTTTTCTATGGTTAAAATCAGACCAACATTCTTAATTACTTTTCTCTTTTGTACGCTGATTTTCACTTCCTGTAAGAATGCCACGGAAGAACCGGGTATTGAAACATCAAATAATACAGAAACCGTAGGAGTTTTAACCGATTCCGAATTTATTTCGGAATTTTTCACCGATTCTACAGCCACAAATAAGAATTTGTCACTACAGCGTAAAGAAGAAGTTACTGCATTTTATCAAAAGCAGGATTATAAGCCGGTTTGGGTAAATGCAGGACTGCGGGAAAGTTTATTCCGGAATATTGAAAATATCGACCAGGAAGGACTGGATCCCGAGGACTACCACAAAACTTACCTGAAAGAATCTTTATCAAATCTCCAGAATTTAAATAAAGAAGAACAATTCAAACTTGAAATTTCACTTACCGATAATTTCCTTCAGCTTGCACACGATCTTTACTACGGAAAACTTAATCCCAATGAGCTTTTTGAAATCTGGGATCTAAACAAAGAAGATGTTGACCTGACAAGTCTACTGGAAAAAGCTATAAATGAAGAGGATATTGAGGCTACCCTAAATTCGATAAAACCAGATCATCCCGTTTATCACGGCCTGAAAAAGTCTCTTGCCGAATATGACAAATTAAGAACTCAAGAAAAAAATATCACCACAATAGCATCTGGAGAAACAATAAAACCTAACGAAAATGATCCAAGGATTCCCTCTATTGTCCAACGTCTTGAAGAACTTGGATTTCCTGTTGAGGCTGATTCTATAACCAACTCTTACACTCCAGAGATACAGAAAGCAATAAAAGATTATCAACTGAGATACGGTATTGAGGTAGACGGAGTGATTGGTGCAGGAACCATATCTAATCTTAACAAAAACAGTGAAGAGCGTCATCATCAGGTTCTGGCTAATATGGAACGCTGGCGCTGGTTTCCGCGTGATTTCGGGGATCATTATATTCTCGTAAATATCCCAAATTACAGGCTCACTGTGGTACGGGACAATGACACCATATCAACTCATAAAGTAATGGTTGGCACCCAGGCGAGAAAAACACCTGTTTTTTCTGATAAAATACAATATGTGGTCTATAATCCCACCTGGACTATTCCTCCTACAATAAAGAAAAAAGATGTTATTCCCGGTGCTGCAAGGGATATTTCCTACCTCTCAAAACGAAATATTACAATTTACAACAAAGACGGCGAAGAGGTAGATCCCGCAGATATTAATTTTGATTCTGGTGAAGGAATGAGTTATACCTTCAGACAGAAGGCCGGAAGCTCTAATCCATTAGGACAGGTAAAAATAATTTATCCAAACGAGTATTTGATCTATCTCCATGATACTCCATCCAAAGCATTGTTCGAAAGAAATTCCAGAGCAGAAAGTTCTGGTTGCGTAAGGGTGCAGGGCGCGATTGAACTGTCTAAATACCTTTTAAAGAACAGGTCGCAGTATTCTTCAGAAAAAATAGATGATATTATTGCATCTGGAAAAACAACCCAAATTGAAGTTACTCAATCTGTAAAAGTACACCACCTGTACTGGACTTCCTGGCGTGAAGACGGGGAAGCACGCTTTACTGCAGATATTTATGGCACAGACGAAAAGATATACAATTTACTGAAGGATTAAACCCAGTTTCAACAATAAAAAGTCCCGCCAAAAGCGGGACTTTTTATTGTTTAATTGTTATATCCCTCTGATTATCTATGCTGTAGGATAATTCAGGTAAGGAGATTTCTTTAGATAATCTGAAGAGTTTTTATGAATATAAACCACAGACTCTCCTTTTATTGTGTTTATAAGCTCTTTGGCTAAGGAATTAGGAACCGCAGGACATCCGTAACTTCTGCCAAGTCTTCCGTACTTTTTAATAAAATCAGGAGTAGCATAATCTGCTCCGTGAATAACTACATAACGCTTTCTGGCGTTGTTGTTAAATCCTTTTTCCTTTCCGTCGATGAAAAGGGAAAGTCCGTTGCTACCATAATAAGTTTCCCCTGTAACATAGAAACCAAGTGAACTCTGAAGAGAATTTAAAGTATTAGAGAATTTTTTTGCGAATTCACCTCCGGTATTTTTCCCATGAGAGGTATAAGTATGGAAAAGCACTTCTTTCTTTTCCATGTCCAGAATCCACATCCTTTTTTTATTAGAAGATAAATTAAAATCTACTATGGTGAGAATTTTCTTAGCCACCACACCTTCTTCTTCGAGTTTAAAGTAACCCTTCATTCCGTTTTCAAACACTTCCAGAGTTGGAAGATTAATACTGTTTCTGGAAAAAGCTTCATAGGTTATTGCCACCTCCTCTTTAAAGGTTAAAGCTTCAGTAGCTTCTACTTCGCTGATCGTATTTATTTTCTCATTTTCATTTAGCTCTTCCGTGCTTTTAAAAGCAAAAGAAAAAAGCAGTACCGCCATCACAATTAAAATTCTATACGTCATATTTAGAAAGGTTTTTTATTTAAAGTACTGTTAATATATTCCAAAGGCTGTGCCAACATACAAAATAATCTCGTTAATTGCCATGGATGAATCTCAAATCCCAAACTTTAACATTTAAATCTCTTATTTAATTAATGTTAAAGTGATTAGCTAAAAAATCTGGCTTTGAAAAGATAACGCTTTGCACCGGTTATTAGTACTAAGAAATTTAGGCAAAATGTTAAAATTTATCAGAAACAAGGCACCTGATTACAAAACCATATTAATAGGATTTGACATTTAATAAAACATTATACGGCCTAATTTAGCAGGCGAAAATATTGTTTTTTATATTTGAAATTAAATTTAAAATACAAGATGAATAAAAAGGTCTTACTAATGATTCTGGATGGCTGGGGAATAACCCAAAATCCAGAAGTATCAGCAATCGCAAAAGCAAAAACACCATTCGTAGATTCTATCCTGGAGAATTATCCAAACGCCCAACTCAGGACAGACGGGCTCAATGTTGGACTTCCGGAAGGACAAATGGGGAACAGCGAAGTAGGACATATGAATCTTGGCGCAGGCCGTATTGTTTACCAGGATCTGGTAAAGATTAACATGGCTGTAGAAAATAACTCTCTTGTACAGGAACCTGTCCTGGAACAGGCATTTACCTACGCTCTTAAAAATAACAAGCCCGTACATTTTATGGGACTTTTAAGCGATGGTGGAGTGCACTCCCACATCAACCATTTAAAAGGATTATTGACTGCCGCTGAAGAATTTGGAGTAAAAGAAAAATATGTACATGCATTTACAGATGGCCGCGATGTGGATCCTCACTCCGGAAAAGGTTTTATTACTGAACTGGAGGAGCATATGGCAAAAACCAATACCAAACTTGCCTCAGTTATAGGACGCTATTTTGCAATGGATCGTGATAACAGATGGGAAAGGGTAAAAAAGGCTTATGACCTTATAATTGAAGGAAAAGGTCAGAAATCAACCAATGCCGCTGAGACTGTTCAACAAAGCTATGATAATGATATTAGTGATGAATTTATTGAGCCGATAGTAATGACAGATGCTGCAGGAAACCCGGTAGCCACTCTTAAAGAAAAAGAAGTAGTTATTTTCTTCAATTTCAGGACAGACAGAGGGCGACAATTGACCCAGGCACTTACGCAGGTGGATTTCCCGGAATACAACATGAAAAAGCTTCCATTATACTACGTAACCCTTACTAAATATGACGATAATTTCACGAATGTTAATGTGGTCTTTAAAAAAGACAACATCAGCACTACGTTGGGAGAAGTTTTAGAATATACTGGCAAGAAACAAATTAGAATTGCCGAGACAGAAAAATATCCGCATGTAACTTTCTTCTTTTCAGGAGGGCGTGAAAAACCCTTTAATGGAGAAAGCAGGATTATGTGTAACTCTCCTAAAGTCGCAACATACGACCTGCAGCCAGAGATGAGCGCTTATGAAATTCGGGATAAAATAATTCCGGAATTAAAAAGTGAATCTGCAGATTTTATTTGCCTGAATTTTGCAAATCCAGATATGGTTGGCCATACCGGAGTTTTCGATGCAGCTGTTAAAGCATGTGAAACTGTAGATTCCTGTGCTAAAGATGTAGCCGAAACTGCTATGGAAAATGGTTATTCTGTATTGGTTATTGCAGATCATGGAAATAGTGAAACAATGATTAACGAAGATGGCAGCCCAAATACGGCGCACACCACCAATCCGGTACCCCTAATCCTTTTGGATAAAGACATAAAATCTATTAGAAGCGGTAATTTGGGTGACATTGCTCCGACTATTTTGAAACTAATGGGAATTGAGAAGCCAGATCTAATGACGCAGGATTCCTTAATCTAAAAAAATATTATGAATAAATTACTCCTTCTTTTTCTAGGTGTTCTCCTAAGTTGTGGAAGCAACGGAAAGTTTTCTAAAACTGAAACAGCTTCAGAAACTGCAGGCACATTCTCTGCACAAGTTCATAGACATCCACCCACAGCAGTTTATCAGAAGGACATGCTGTTAGGAGAATTTCAAAGAGAGGAACTTAAGGAAGAACCATTTTCGAGATGGTTTGAAGCTGGCTATTCAGATTTTGATCCCAATGATGAGGCAATGCAGACCATAAAAGAGAATATTTCAGATTATGAAATCACGCTTGTGATGGGAACCTGGTGTGTGGATAGTAAACGGGAAACCCCAAAATTTTTCAAGATTCTGGACGAGGCTAATTACGACACCGAAAAATTGACTTCTATTGCCGTAGATACTAATAAATCTACTCCTGGTGATATTCAGGAGGAATTAAATGTTGAAATGGTACCGACCATTATTTTTTATAAAGACGGTAAAGAAGTTAATCGGTTTGTGGAGTATCCGCAGGAGAGTATAGAAGAAGATATCGCAAAAATTGTAAGTGGTGAAGAATATAGTCATCCTTACGCGCAATAAAATTAAAAGTCCAAGGTTAGCAATCTGTTGAAATTCACATGTTACAGTCATTAACAATAGCGGTAGATTTTGATGGTACAATTGTCGAGAACAACTATCCGGAAATAGGGAAACCCATGTTATTTGCTTTTGAAACCCTTAAGAAGTTTCAGGAGGAAGGGCACCGGCTCATTTTGTGGACGTACAGGCATGGAAAAAAACTTGATGAAGCTGTTGATTTCTGTAAATCCAGAGGCATTGAATTTTACGCCGTGAACAAAAGCTATCCCGAGGAGAATTTAGACGACAGCATTAGCAGAAAGATTCTTGCAGATATTTATATAGATGATCGTAACATTGGAGGAATGATTGGGTGGGGAGAAATTTACCAGAAATTATCCACCAAAAAACCAGTTAAGACAAAAGGAAGAAGAAAAAAACCCGGTCTATTTGACCGGCTGAAAGACAAATTATGATAATACCAAAAACAAGAGAAGAGATTGAATTAATGAGGGAAAGCGCCCTTATTGTCTCCAAAACTCTTGGAATACTTGCCCCGAAAATTAAACCCGGAGTAACAACTTTAGAACTAGATAAATTAGCTGAAGAATTTATACGTGACCACGGAGCTGAACCTGGCTTTCTGGGCATGTACGATTTCCCAAATTCCCTTTGCATGAGTCCAAATGCACAAGTGGTGCATGGAATACCTAATGACACTCCCTTACAGGAAGGGGATATTATCTCTATTGATTGCGGAGCACTAAAAAACGGTTTCTACGGAGATCACGCATATACTTTTGAAGTGGGGGAAGTTGCACCGGAGACAAAAAAACTGCTGCAGGTAACAAAGGAATCGCTCTATGAGGGAATCCGCGAATTTAAAATTGGAAACCGTGTTGGTGATGTCGCCTTTGCCATTCAGAATTACACAGAAAACCATGGATATGGTGTAGTAAGAGAATTAGTAGGCCATGGCCTTGGAAAGAAAATGCATGAAGATCCTGAAATGCCAAATTACGGCAAACGCGGAAAAGGAAAGAAATTTGTAGAAGGTATGGTCGTGGCTATTGAGCCTATGATCAACCTTGGCACCAAAAGAATTAAACAATTATCTGACGGCTGGACGATTTTAACGGCAGACAATATGCCTAGCGCCCATTTCGAACATGATGTTGCCCTTATAGACGGCAGACCAGAGTTACTTTCTACTTTTAATTATATATATGAAGCCTTGGGAATAAAAAGTAACGAAGAAGACGAATTTAGATCTAAAATGTATGATCAGGGATTATAGAAACGAGCGCTGGGAAAGCCTGCACAAAGAAGAATGGCAGGACAGGTTTAATTACCGGGTATCCAACTTTGGAAGAATTGTTAGCTTTCTCAAAAATCCCCAGGGGGATTTAATGAAAGGCGGACGCGTTGGTGGGTATCTCAATTTTGCCGTAAAACTTAAAAACGGTAAGCACAAAACCTATTATATCCATAGAATTGTAGCTGAGCTTTTTCTGAATAAAAAAGAGGATGACAAATATGTGATCCACAAGAATTTCGAAAAAGACGATAACAGGGCAGAGAACCTTGCCTGGGCCACAAAAGACGAATGGGTGCAGCATCAATACAACAGTCCGAAAGTAAAAGAAAATAAGAAAAAGAGAAAACTGCGCAAAGTTGTTTCTTATTCCAAGCTTTCCTATGCACAAGCCGTAATCCTGAAAAAGAAACTACTGGATCCTGAAAGAAAAACCAGGATTAAAGTGCTTGCCAAGCAATTTGGTGTTTCAGAAATGCAATTATATAGAATAAAGTCCGGAGAAAACTGGGGAGATATAAAAGTATAGGAATGAATTTTCAGAAATTCCGTTATCATCTTCAGCTAACAGACCTACATTTTGACTGAATGAAAAGAGTATTTAAATTTTTCCTCAACACCATTCCGCGTCCTCTCCTTATTCGTTTCAGCTATTTAATCCGTCCCGCATTAAGAACTGCACTGCGGGGTAATCGTTATACAGATCCTATAGACGGCAGAAGTTTTGCAAAATTTTTACCTTATGGCTATGGAAAGCAAAGGGAAAATGTGCTTTCCCCTTCTACCCTGTCTTTGGAGCGCCACCGGTTGCTTTGGTTATACCTGGAGAGAAAAACGTCTTTCTTTACTGAAGATCTTAAAGTACTCCATTTTGCCCCCGAACAGGCTTTTTATAGCCGCTTCCGAAATTTGGCAAATATCGACTATATTACCACAGACTTGAATTCCCCACTGGCCGATGTGAAAGCAGACATCAATAATTTACCTTTTGAAGATAATGCCTATGATTTTATCCTGTGCAACCACGTGTTAGAGCATATTCCAGACGATACTAAGGCCATGAAAGAGCTTTACAGGGTTTTAAAACCCGGTGGAACCGCTATTTTGCAGATTCCGCAAGATTTAAGCCGAAAAACAACCTTTGAAGACGATTCTATTACTGATAGAAAAGAACGGGCACGCATTTTTGGTCAATATGATCACGTAAGAATCTACGGAAGGGATTATTTTGATAAACTTAGAAACATAGGTTTTAAAGTTGAAGAAGTAGATATGACATCAGAACTATCACCCTCTGAAATTGACAAATATCGGCTTGTTAAGGGAGAGATTATCCCCGTGTGCCACAAGTAGATTATTTTTGAATCTGGTCCTTAAAACCTTCAGAAGAGAAAACAGCAATTTTATTATCATTGTTGGCATAAATAAAATACACATCCACATCTTCTATCCTGTCCAGCATTTCTTTCGATTTTTCCAATCCCAGCGCCATAAAAGCAGTGGCGTATCCATCTGCAAGCGTACAATTTTTTGCCAGAACCGAAGCACTAAGCAAGTTGCTCTGTTGCGCCTTTCCTGTAAGAGGATTAATAGTGTGCACATAAGCTTCTCCTGTAAGTGTATCTTCCCTATACTTCCTGTAATTACCTGATGTTGCCAAAGCGCGGTTTTCCAGCGCCAAAACGGTCTGAAAAGTTCGTTCTCCCTCTTCCTGCCGCGGATCATCTATTGCAACCCTCCAGGGATTATCACTTTCTATATTCCTACCTTTTCCTACCAGTTCACCACCCAGTTCAATAAGATAATTTTCCACATTATTATTGTCGAAATAAAGTGCAATAACATCTATGGCATAACCTTTTGCAATGGCATTAAAATCCAAATGAACTTCAGAAAATTCCTTTTTAATCCTGCGATCTGCTGTAAGGCTTAGTTTATCAAAACCGATATATGTCATTATTGAATCAATTTCATAGCTCTGAGGGTTCTTTACATAGCCTTCTGGACCAAATCCATATGCATTTACAAGAAGCCCAACTGTAGGATCAAAATAACCTCTGCTTTCCCTGAAAACTTTTTCTGAAGATCTATAGACTTCAACAAAATTACTATCCACCACAATATCGATTTCACCATCATTGATCCGGGAAATATCAGAATCATCCTGATAGGTGCTCATAGATTTATTTATTACCCTGAAAATAGAATCCAGTGAAGTTTCAACATCGAGTTCTGAAGCGGAGAAATATGATATATGGTAAGTGGTGCCAAGAGCAGATCCTGAAGCTATATTTTTTTCAGGTTTATCTTCACTACAACTAAAGAAGCCAATAAGAATTAAAAGAAGAAAACACTTATTCCTTATTTTAGATCTCCTGCCAGCCATTATAGTTAACAACATAATCTTCATCACTTGTGATAGGTTTTTCATAATCTGCTGAATTTGCTAATCCCACGCCTGCGTAGAAGGTGCGTGCGTTAAATTTAAGGGCGTGCTCTTTCATAGACTCCATGAAACCACGGTCGAAGTTTTTAGGATTTTCCGGATATTGTATAGCCCGCACAATTACAAAATGAAGTTTTTTATCTTTTAAAGCTACAAACTGCGGATTCCTTTTAAGCTTACTGTTTACACCAAGAAACTCGTAGCCATTAGCTTCCAGATCATCTCCAACTATGTTCATTGCGACATTGTGGAGTTGTTGTTTATCTAATTCTGCCATATTCAAAGATAAAAAAATCCCGCCGAAGCGGGATTATATTAATTATCCTCCAAAGTCATCAAACCTGATATTCTCCGGCGGAACTCCAAAATCTTCAGCCATTTTTTGAACAGCTTTGTTCATTAACGGCGGTCCACAGAAATAAACCTCGATTTCTTCCGGCTCTTCATGGTGATTCAAGTAGTTATCAATAACGACCTGGTGAATAAATCCAACAAATCCATCTCCCTCGTCGTCCAGGCTTTCTTTAACTTTCCAGTTATCCTCTTCCATAGGTTCTGAAAGGGCAAGATAGAATTTGAAATTAGGAAAATCCCTTTCCAAAGCTCTAAAGTGTTCTACGTAAAATAATTCTCTTTTTGAACGCCCACCGTACCAGTAAGTAACTTTTCTTCCTGTTTGAAGTGTTCTGAAAAGATGATATAAGTGGGAGCGCATAGGCGCCATCCCTGCACCACCACCAACATATAACATTTCTGAATCACTCTCATTAATGAAGAATTCTCCATAAGGACCAGAAATGGTTACTTTATCACCTTTTTTCCTTGAGAAAATATAAGAAGAAGCAATGCCTGGATTAACATCCATCCATCCCTCTTTAGCCCTGTCCCATGGCGGAGTAGCAACACGAACGTTAAGCATAATTTCCCTTCCTTCTGCAGGGTAAGAAGCCATAGAATATGCTCTCTCCACAGTTTCTGTATTCTTCATCACAAGTGGCCATAAACCAAACTTATCCCACTCTGCTTTAAATTTATCCGGAGTATCGTGTTCTTCAGGATGGGCAGTAATGTCCATATCTTCGAATTTAACCTCACATTTAGGAATTTCAATTTGGATATATCCACCAGCCTTGTAATCCATATCTTCAGGAATCTCAACAACGAATTCCTTAATAAATGATGCCACATTATAATTCCTTACAACTGTAGCTTCCCATTTTTTAATTCCGAAGACTTCTTCAGGAATGGTGATCTTCATATTCTCTTTCACCTTTACCTGACAGCCAAGACGCCACCCATCGGCAATTTCTTTCCTGGTAAAGTGCGGCTCCTCAGTAGGTAGAATAGCTCCTCCTCCTTCTTCTACTATACACTTACACTGGATACAGGTTCCACCACCACCACAGGCAGAAGGAAGAAACAATTTATTCTCCCCTAAAGTGGAAAGTAAGGTACCACCCGAACCTACTTCTATATCTTTCTCGTTGTTTACATTAATATTCACCGGCCCTGAGGGCATTAATTTGGCCTTAGCTCCAAGAAGGACGGAAACCAATAAGAGTATCAACACTAAAAATACAACTACACTTGCTATTATAACTGTCATTGTCCTTGTTTTACGATTATAATTTAATTCCCATAAAGCTCATAAAGCCTAAAGCCATCAACCCGGTAATGATAAATGTAATTCCAAGTCCTTTAAGCGGCGCAGGTACATTTGAGTAGGCAATTTTTTCACGAATGGCAGCGATACCAAGTATTGCCAAAAACCAGCCAACACCACTACCAAAACCATAAGTTATAGCCTCTGTGACATAACTAAAATCTTTTTGCTGCATAAAAAGCGCTCCTCCCAAAATTGCACAGTTTACTGCTATAAGGGGAAGGAAAATACCCAGTGCACCATATAAAGCCGGTGCAAATTTCTCAACAATCATCTCCACAAGCTGAACCATGGATGCGATTACAGCAATAAACATGATAAAACTAAGGAAACTAAGATCCACACTTGCATAATCTTCTCCAAGCCAGGTTAATGCCCCCGCCTGAAGCAGATAATTATCCAGCAAATAGTTAATAGGTACTGTAATAGTTAAAACAAATATTACTGCGGCACCTAAACCTACAGCTGTTTTTACTGTTTTTGACACTGCTAAGTAGGAGCACATTCCCAGGAAGTAGGCAAAAATCATATTTTCTATGAAAATACTCCGTACAAATAAATTTACATAATCCATAATATCTTTCTTTAAGCTCGTGGGCTTTAATTTATTCTTCTATAAGTTTACGGTTACGTGCACGTTGTACCCAAATGATGAGCCCTACAACAATTAAAGCCATAGGCGAAAGCAACATTAAACCATTGTTTTCATAACCCAGCGCATAAAGACCTGTAGACTCGGCCGCACTTGTGCCCTGATGTCCCAGAATCTCGTATCCAAATAGTTTTCCTGATCCCAAAAGCTCTCTAAAGAAAGCAACTATGATAAGGATTAAACCGTATCCAGCAGCATTACCAATACCATCCAGGAAAGATTTATATACTCCGTTCCCAAGTGCAAAAGCCTCAAGACGCCCCATTACTATACAGTTGGTAATAATCAAACCAATAAATACCGATAGCTGTTTACTAACGTCATAAGCATAAGCCCGCAGAACCTGATCTACAAGTGCCACAAGAGATGCCACAACTACCAGCTGAACAATAATCCTGATCCTACTTGGGATCATATTACGCAACATCGAAATGATTATGTTACTGAATGCCATTACCGCCATTACCGCAATGGCCATTACCACCGCTGGTTCCAGTTGAACAGTAATTGCCAGGGCTGAACAAATACCCAGTACCTGAACGGTAATCGGGTTATCGTCATCCAAAGGATCGGTTAATAATTTTCTGTTGTCTTTAGACAAGAAACTTTCTTTTTCCTCAGAATCTGAGAGGAACAAGATCATTTCTTTCTTTTTCGCTTCCTTTTCTTCGGAAGTAAGGTTGTTGTCTTTAGCCATAATTACTCTGTAATTTTAATGTCTCTCTGCTCTTCAAAAAACGGTAGATAATGTTGTAATCTCTCAGATATCATATCAGAAACTCCGTCTCCCGTAATTGTTGCTCCAGAAATAGCATCTACCTCATGGTCTGTAGAAGCACCTCCTTTTACTACTGAAACTCCTTCTAACATACCGGCTTCGTTAAAAATTTTCTTTCCGGCAAAACTTTCTCTAAACCAGGCCTTGGTAATTTGCGCTCCCAATCCCGGAGTTTCACCTAGGTGATCAAAAGTTGCCCCTTTAATAGTATTTATATCATCCTGTAGTGAAATATACCCAAAAATGGCATTCCAAAGTCCATTCCCCCTTAACGGAATGATATAATACTTCTCACCTTCATAATCGGCAATGTAAAGCGGAAAAATTTGTTCTGAATCGTCCCTCTTTATTTCCTTCGCAAGGTCTACGTTAAAAGCATCCACACCTTCATCTACAGTACCGTCTGGCTTTAATGCCACAGTTTCTGTAATGTACTGGTTGTATAAACTTTCAGCTCCGGCACGGTCGGTTTCAATCCCAATGGTGTTGAGGATACTCTGCATTTTTTCCTGACGCACATTTTCATATTGCGTAGGCTGTAACGAGGTGGCTGTAAAAGCCAGCACTGTTGCTACTACCAATACCATTATTATAGCAAAAAGAAAGGTATAGCCGTTACTATTCGTTTTATTTACTGATTTTTCTTCCATAACTAAACTGCTGTTTCAACTTGAGCGTTAGTAGTATTTATTCTTTTCTTTCGTCGCTTTACATTAGACTGAATTACATAATGATCTATCGTAGGAGCGAAAACATTCATCAATAAAATTCCCAGCATCACTCCTTCAGGGTAAGCAGGGTTGAATACCCTGATCATGATAGAGAGAAAACCTATAAGGAATCCGTATATCCACATTCCCTTAAGGGTTTGCGCACCCGAAACAGGGTCTGTCGCCATAAATACAATTCCAAAGGCCAAACCACCAACTATAAGATGTTGGTACCAGGGAAAGTTGGTTAGTTCATTTCCTTCCAGCCCCATCGCAGGCAAAGCATTAAATATTAAGCCCATTACCGCAGCTCCTATAAAAGCACTCAGCATAATTCTCCAACTTCCAACTTTTGTTAAAACTAAAAGTAAAGCTCCGGCAAGAATACATAAAGTAGAAGTTTCACCAATGGATCCGGGAATAATCCCTGTAAACATATTCATGGCGTTATAGGCTACTTCATCACCTGCTGCCAGGGATCCAAGAATAGTCTCTCCGGTTACTGCATCTACTTCGTACGCTTCACTAACCCAAACTTCGTTACCAGACATATAAGTTGGGTAAGCGAAGAATGCAAATGCTCTTGCTGTAAGTGCCGGGTTAAGAATATTCATTCCGGTACCTCCAAAAGCTTCTTTTCCTATTAAAACCGCAAATATTACAGATAATGCCACCATCCAAAGCGGAATATCCACAGGCATAATCAATGGTATCAAAAGACCTGTCACCAGGTAACCTTCGTTAACTTCGTGTCCTCTATATACGGCAAAAGCAAATTCGATTCCCAATCCTACTCCGTAAGAAACAGCCACCATAGGAAGTACTTTTAAAGCACCATGACCAAGGGCTTCCCAAAAAGTAAAGTCGGTTATAATACCTGCATTTTCAAGCTGGTAGTAATACTGATAACCTGTATTCCACATCCCGAAAATCAATGCAGGAACTAGTGCTAACACCACTGTAATCATTACTCTCTTTAAATCTACAGCATCTCTAATATGAGCACCTTTTTGAGTAGTATGATTAGGTGTGAAAAGGAAAGTGTCTAATGCATTTATTGCAGGCGCAAATTTCTCATATTTACGACCTTTTGCAAATGGTTCTTTAATTTTATCTAATCTCTGTCTAATCCATTCCATAATTGAACTTCTTTTTATCCTACTTCAGTAATCATTAAATCCAAACCTAAACGAATAACCTCCTGAATTTCAATCTTGGACGTATTCACATACTCCACAAGAGCAAAATCTTCAGGAGCAACTTCATATATTCCCAGGGTTTCCATTTTTTCAATATCACCTGCCAGACAGGCTTTTACTAATTGCATAGGATAAATATCCATCGGAAGAACTTTTTCCATTTCCCCGGTAACTACCAGCGCACGTTCTTCTCCATTTAAATTAGTAGTAGGTTTAAACTTTTTACCACTTAACCAGGAAAGAGATGTACGGGAATTGGAGTGTATATTGTTGTAAGTGAATGGCAACCATCCAAACATCCTGTATTTATTACCTTCAGGAATTAAAGTGACTTCATTGTCGTAAAAACCTATATACTGATGATTCGAAAGTTTTTGTCCGGTAAGAACAGTCCCGGAAATAATCCTTACATCATCAGGAACCTCTCCAATCAAATCGGTGACATTTGCTCCGATTTTAGTCCTGAAGTATTTTCTGTTTTTAGCTTCACTTCCGGTCACAGCGATGGTACGATCTGCAACATACCGCCCGGTAAGAAAAACATTTCCTATTATCGCAACATCTTCAGGAGAAACCGTCCACACTCGCTCCCCTATATTTATAGGATCAATTTTATGAATCTGAACCCCCACGTTACCCGCAGGATGAGGACCTTTAACATTGTGCAACTCAACTCCTTTAATATCTTTAAGATAAGCAGCAGAACTATCATCTACAGAAAGATGAACCAGGCCTTTGGTTAATTTTCTAAGAGCGTTTACTCCTTCCTGAAAAGCCGCTACTTTATCTTTAATAATAAATCCTTTATCGGCAGCTAAAGGAGCAGTCGAAACAGCTGAAATAAAAATCGCTTTTGGCTCATCTTTAGGATCGGCAACTATATCGTATGGTCGCTGATTAATAAAAGCACCACAACCGCTTTCAAGGATCCTTGCTCTTACATCCTCGGCACCAGTTGCAGAAGCATCCATTTTACCAAATTCCCTGTAGGAATCCTCTGGATCTGCTTCAATAATAACTTCCATGATCCTTCGTTTCGCACCGCGCCTAATTTCTTTGATGGTACCACTAACCGGGCTGGTAAAACGAACTTCTCCGGTATATTTGGAAAAGAATATTTCGTCACCGGCAAGAAGTTTAGCCCCTTCTTTTACAACCGTTTTTGGTACTACTGTGTGAAAATCCGGCGGTTTAATAGCGTAGGTCTTAGATCTTGGAGCTTCTAAAAGTTCCTTTTCCGCCTCTCCCTCTAAATTAAGAGATAAACCTCTACTTATTCGAATGTCTTTTGACATAGGATGGGGTGTATGTTAAAATTTTGTTTTTTTTAAGTGGTGCAAATTTATGAATTTTAACCTCATTTTTCCCAACAAATAGCAGAATTTTACTTCGGCAACTGTTAAAAAAAGAGCAGCTAAACTTCTTTATTATCAATTATATTTTTGTAGTTATATTTAAACCATGAAATTCTTTCTAATTTTCTCTCTTTTTTTGAGCATTAACAGCTGTATGTATGCCCAGATAGAACACGAAATCCTTCCTCCAAATTATATTCGCAGCATTCAGCTAAGCGGCAGCAGTAGTCCTGAAAGCGGAAATCCTATTTTGCAATTAGGAGAAGTGATTAACTTAAGTTTTGACGATATTATTGGGGATGAGGCCGATTATTACTATACTATTCAGCACTATAATTATGACTGGAGCCTCTCGCAACTTACCAAAGCTGAATACCTTGAAGGTTTTGACGATATCAGGATCTTCAATTATCAGAATTCGCTAAATACGCTTCAGCCTTTTTCTCATTACGAACTGCAAATACCTAACAGCGACACCGGAAATCTCAAGGTTACGGGAAATTATATGATCAAAATTTTTAATGCCGAAAGAGAACTGGTTTTCTCCAGAAAATTTGTAGTTTACCAGCCTATTGCCCAGGTGGGGGTCGCTATTAAAAGATCAAGAGAACTAAATTTTATAGATCAGAAACAGATTGTTAATTTCAGCATTAATTCCCCCGATTTTTTGTTAAAGAATCCAGAGCAGAACGTTAAGGTGTTGATTTTACAAAATCAAAACTTCAAAACCGCTCTTAAAGGTGTGCGCCCTCAATATACTATGGGAAATGAGCTTATTTATAGATATGATCAACAAACTGCCTTTTGGGGAGGCAACGAATATATTCAATTCGACAACAAAGAATTAAGGGCAACTACGGCAGACATCGATTTTGTTGAAGTTAATGAACTTTATCATCATCATTTATTCCAGGATTTTACCCGTGCCGGCGAACCTTACACCTTTAACCCGGATATTAACGGAGGTTTTGTAGTTAGAAATCTCAGGGGACAAAATTCTGATCTGGAAGCCGAATATGTATGGGTTCATTTTCAATTAAAAAATTATGATCCATTAGATGGTGGGGAGATTCATCTCTATGGAAAATTTAATAATTTTGAGTTGGATGAAACTACCAAACTTACTTTTAATGAAGAATCGGGCTTTTATGAAGGTGTGCGGCTTTTTAAACAAGGGTTTTACAATTATAAGTATGTACTTCTGGAACCCAATGGAATACTAAATGAAGGTTTTATCAGCGGAAATCATGACGAAACAGAAAACGAGTATCAGGTGGTGGTCTACTATAGAATGCCAGGAGCCCGTTATGATCGGGTGATAGGCCTTGGGACTGCAAATTCGGTAAATATTAGCAACTAATTTTTCATAAGGTATATGAAAAACAACCGTTCTCTGCGAAAGTATCGTGGTGAAGAGTGTCTTAACTGTGGACATCCTCTGGATCGCAGCGATGTTTATTGTTCTAACTGCGGACAATTAAATAGCACAAAAAAATTAAACTTCGACGATTTCTTTTCTGAATTCTTCTCCGGAATCTTTGCCTACGACTCTCGTTTCCAGCGTACACTGAAAGCTTTATTATTCCAACCCGGTAAGATTTCCAAAGACTACATCCAGGGCAAAAGAGCGCGATATGCTAATCCCTTCCGGTTTTATTTGAGTGCTTCAATTATTTTCTTCCTGCTCATGAGTTTTACAAATTCCCTGGATGACATGGATTTTGACAATGACCGGGAAGTACTTCAGGAAGAATTGATCACCGTTCCACAGGACAGCCTAAAAGCAATTAATGAAAAACTCAATAAAATCCCCGGTTTAAGAGATCAGCAATTCAGCACAGATTCGCTGGCTGCAGCCCTGCAAGAAGAGGCATCTTATAAGGAAGTTTATGTCACCCAGGAAGCACTGGACACAATGAGTTTAAGTAATTCCAGCTCGAAACGGTTTGATGTTTTTTCCGAATTTTATAAAGAAACAAAAATTGCAAATGCAACCAGAGCTCTCGATAGCCTTAACTACGTTCATTCCCGCTATAACGAGTGGCTTTATAAAAAGGCGGTAGACTGGAATTTACTAATGGACAATCCGCAGGTTTTTGTCACTTACTTCATCAGTAAGCTACCCTTTATAATTTTCTTTTACCTGCCAATATTCGCCCTATTTATATGGCTGCTTTATATAAGGAGGCCCTTTAACTATATGGAGCACCTTATTTTTGCTTTTCACGTTCAAACCACCTTTTTTGTACTATATTCCCTGGCACTTCTTTTCGATTATTTTATATCAGGAGATTGGGGAACAACTATTGCGGGATTTACATTTGTCTTCTACTTATACAAAGCTTTAAGAAAATTTTACAATCAAAAACGTGTTAAAACCGTTCTAAAGTTCGTAATACTCACCACCATATTCTTTATTTTAGCTATAATAACAGCAGCAATTGCATTGCTTGCATCTTTTGCCATATATTAGAACATGACCCAACAGGTAACGCGCGGTATAAAAATTTCAGTAGAAACAAACTTTGAAGGAGTTTTCTTTAAGGAGTACAAGATCCGTTTTGCTTTTGGTTACCGTATTACCATAGAAAATCAAAGTAACGATTCTGTACAGCTAACATCCCGTTTCTGGAAGATCAAGGATGCTTTAAATAAAACCGAAGTTGTACAGGGCGAAGGTGTAATAGGCAAAAAACCTATTCTTAAACCTGGAGAAAGCCATTCTTACCAAAGCGGCTGTTTACTTAACGGACCTTTTGGCTCGATGAGCGGACATTATAATATGGTAAATTTCACATCTACCCGAAATTTTAGAGTAAAAATTCCTTCATTCAAGTTAAGCGCTCCTTTTGCTTTAAACTAGTTCAGAATTTTATTTTCTTTTCAAAGACGACTGATTGGTTCAAATCTTTGTACCAAAAGCGTGTCTCAAAATGGCAATTATCGACCTGTGTAATACTCTGCGTCTTCAAGAAACCTCTATCAATTATCAAATCCACCTTCTTATCCCCAATCCCACCGGTGTGATGAAACTTCAGCAATTTTTCAGGGTTTATATCTCCTTCATTTTGAAATTCAGTAAACCACTGCTGCCTTAAAGCCTTCATTTCTTCAGAATAAAGAGGTGAAGACGACCAGATATGTTCGGTCTGCGGTAAGTTTTTAATATGCTTTTCATTTCCATCCCATACAAACTCCAGAAAGAGCAACTCCTTATGCCAATCCACAAGAATCACCGTAAAAGGCTCAATATCTTCACAATTGTAATCCATAATTGTTAGTTCCAGATCTTCCGCAGCCAGAAAGTCTTTCACCACCACCCCCCTGCTCTTTCGATAGGAATCCTTTCTCTTATGATTTTGAAAACCACCGTTCATAAGACAAACTGTTCTCAATCTTTCGCTTACTCCAATCCATGTCCCACCCGCAACAGCATCTTTAGGAAAAAATAGGTTAACACCCTTATATAGTTCCCAATCGGGCGTTAAAGTTTTTCTTCCTACGGCTTCGTCCCTGTTGGAGGTGAGGATAAAACCATTCCTGATTTCAGGCGTGGCGATTAAAGTAACCGTGCACATTGTTTTTTCATCATTTTTCTGAAAGTTACACAAAAAGTTAAGCTTTCGTGAATAGACCAGGGGAATACTGCAAAGCCGCCTAATTTTTTTATCTTTAGAACTCAAGTTTAATTAAAAAAAAATCAGAAGATATTATGGGAAAAGGATTTTTTCATGTCCCTGTCGCGACCAACGAACCAGTAAAATCGTACGCACCAGGAACCCCGGAAAGAGAAGAAGTATTAAATACGTATAAAGAATTATACAATACCAAAATGGAAGTGCCGCTGTATATTGGTTCTGAAGAAATCAAGACCGGGGATACGGCAACGATGCATCCGCCTCACGATCACAAACATGATTTGGGCGTTTATCATAAAGCCAGTAAAAATCACGTTGAGAAAGCCATTGAAGAATCTTTGAAAGCACGTGAAAAATGGGCTGATCTGGAATGGGAGCAACGTGCTGCTGTTTTTCTAAAAGCTGCCGATTTAATTGCGGGACCATATAGAGCTAGAATAAATGCGGCCACAATGATTGGCCAGTCTAAAAATATCTATCAGGCTGAAATTGACTCGGCATGTGAACTTTGTGACTTCCTTCGATTTAATGTGGAATATATGTCACAGATTTACGATGAGCAACCGGAATCTTCTGAAGGAAACTGGAACCGCGTGGAGTACCGTCCGCTCGAAGGTTTTGTTTACGCTGTTACCCCATTTAATTTTACGGCAATTGCAGGAAACCTTCCTTCCAGTGCCGCCTTAATGGGTAACGTCGCTATCTGGAAGCCAAGTGATAGTCAGGTTTTTTCTGCACAAGTAATAATGGAAGTATTTAAAGAAGCAGGAGTACCAGACGGAGTGATTAACATGGTGATGGGAGATCCTCAAATGATTACCGATGTAATCCTTGACAGTCCTGATTTTGCCGGAATCCATTATACCGGAAGTACCACCGTATTCAAAAACATTTGGGCAGAGATTGGAAACAACATTCACAAATATAAATCTTATCCTAGGATTGTAGGGGAAACAGGAGGGAAAGACTTTATTGTAGCCCATCCAACCGCTAATCCTAAACAGGTCGCTACTGCAATTTCCAGGGGAGCCTTTGAATTCCAGGGACAAAAATGTAGTGCCGCTTCCAGAGTTTATTTACCAAAAAGCCTTTGGGCAGAAATAAAGGATTTTGTAGTGGAAGATGTAAAGTCATTCAAAATGGGATCTCCCGAAGACATGTCGAATTTTATTACGGCAGTGATTCATGAAGGTTCTTTTGATAAACTTGCCAAATATATTGACCAGGCAAAAAATGACGAAGAATCTGAAATTATTGTAGGAGGTAATTATGATAAATCTGAAGGTTATTTTGTAGAGCCTACGGTAATTCTTACAACTAATCCGTTGTACGAAACCATGTGTACCGAGTTATTCGGACCTGTGGTGACCATTTATTTATATGAAGATGATAAATGGGATGAAACCCTGCAACTGGTAGATGATAATGTTTATGGTCTTACAGGAGCTATCTTCTCTGGCGACCGTTACGAAGCTGCAAAGGCAACGAAGGAGCTTCAAAATTCTGCCGGTAATTTTTATATTAATGATAAGCCTACGGGAGCTGTTGTAGGTCAACAGCCTTTTGGAGGAGCACGAGCCAGTGGTACAAACGACAAGGCAGGGTCCAAGCTTAATTTGTTACGTTGGGTTTCTCCTAGACTAATAAAAGAAACTTTTGTTCCGGCAACAGATTACCGATACCCTTTTATGGGAGAAAAATAGTTTCCTGACCTTAGGGAGATTAAGAGCCGTGATAAAATGTCACGGCTCTTTTTATTTAGCCTCTATAATAGCATAAAGGTTATTTTAACTTCCTGTTAAAATAATAATAAAAATAAGATTTTTCTTACGCGAAATTTAAGTAATAAATCCTTTGTCGATTATTTATAACTTTACAACAAATAACCTTTGTATTTTGTCTTAAAATCAGGTATTTAATCGGTTATATTCATAGATTTAACGCTGTAATTAACATTTACATGCGTATGGGCAAAATTACCCCTATAGTTAAAGCTGTAGGAATATCAATTCTTCTTGCAGTTTTTGCTGTTTTTGTTTTACCCGCCTCCAATTCCACTCCCCGTGAAGTTTCTTTTAATGACCTCAACCGGACAAGAACTATTTTATCGCAAAGTAAATCCTCCAGTCCTGCAATTAATATTACCGAAATAAAGAATCCCACCTGTAGTGATGCTTCGGATGGGAATATAAACATTGAACTTTCTAATGGGGTTGAACCCTATTCCTACTCTTGGACCGGATCGGGTAGCTTTTCCCGTACAACACAGGATATTAATAGTCTTTCCCCCGGAAGCTATTCTGTGACGGTAACAGATGAAGATAATGTTTCTACCACTAAAAGTTTCACCTTAGAAGTTGAAGACGACATTGCCCCAACAGTCCTCACTAAAAATTTTACTGTTCAACTCGATGCAAACGGGCAGGCGACAATTGCTGATTCAGATGTTGACAATGGTTCTGACGATAATTGCCAAATTCAAAGCCTCTCCTTAAATAAGGAAAATTTTGATTGTGGCGATATTGGCCAAAATACGGTTACCCTTACCGCAGTTGATATAAATGGAAATTCAGCTTCGGAAACTACCACGGTTACTGTTGAAGACAATGTTAAGCCTGAAGTAATTACTAAAAATATCACCGTTCAGCTTGATGGAAACGGGCAGGCGACAATTGCTCCTTCAGATATTGATAATGGATCTGCCGATAATTGCCAAATTCAGGACCTCTCTGTAAATATCAAAAATTTCGACTGTAGCGATATCGGTTCAAATACCGTTACCCTAACTGTTGTTGATGCTGAAAATAATTCCGCGAGCAAGACCGCAATTGTGACTGTTGAAGACAAAATTGCTCCCACAGTTCTAACCAAAAATATTACCGTTCAGCTTGACGCGAATGGGCAGGCGATAATTGCTCCTTCAGATATTGATAATGGATCTGCCGATAATTGCCAAATTCAGGACCTCTCTGTAAATATCAAAAATTTCGACTGTAGCGATATCGGTTCAAATACCGTTACCCTAACTGTTGTTGATGCTGAAAATAATCCCGCGAGCAAGACCGCAACTGTAACTGTTGAAGATAACATAGATCCTTTAACACCAGTTCTTCAGGATATTACCTGGAGTTGTTCAGAAGATGTTGAAATTCCCACAACCACCGACAATTGTTCGGGAGTGATTACGGCAACTACCGATGCTCCGCTTCAGTATAATACTTTCGGAACTTATATTATTCCGTGGAAATTTACAGATGAATCGGACAATTATATTACCGTTGAACAGAAAATCATAATTCCGGAGCCTACTGTAAGTCCGGTTGATGATATTGTGATTTGCAACGGAGAAACAATCCCGGCTATCACTTTTGGCGGAAGCACCGTAAACGGAACAACCTACGAATGGTCCAGCAATAATGTGAACATCGGTACCCCGGCCGGCGGCAGTGATCAAATAACCTCATTTGAAGCAAGAAATACCACGAATGAAGTAATTACTGCTACGATTACTGTAACTCCGGTTGCCAATAATTGCGAAGGGGAAAGTAAAAGTTTCACAATTACAGTTAATCCCACTGCAACCATTACAAAACCTGCAGATATCGTAGTTTGCGACGGTGCTGTTGTTGAGGAAATGGATTTCTCGGCAGTATCGGTTGCTAACACCACAATTAGCTGGACCAACGATAATCCTGCTATAGGATTTGCCGCTTCCGGCAGCGGCAATATTGCTTCTTTTACAGCAAACAACTCTACCAGCTCCAGTATTTTCGCTACTATTACTTTGACTCCTACAGCTAATGGATGTGAAGGAATTGAAGAAACTTTCACTATTGAAGTAAAACCAGATCCCACCCTTACTGCTCCTGAAAACCAGGTATACTGCAACGGAATCCTTACTACTGCCATTCCTCTTACCGGCTCTCCTAATGGAGTAAAGTATAACATTACCGGCGGCTCTACAATCGGACTTTCTAATAAAACCGGAGTACTGGAAATACCTGCTTTTACTCCCGTAAACAACATCAACAGCCCAATAATTGCAGAAATAACGGTCACACCTACAGCCAATGATTGTACAGGAGATCCTGTAACTTATCAGATCACAGTTAATCCTACTCCTAATATAAATATTACACCCTCCAGCCAGTCTCTTTGCTCCGGCGAAAGCACTAATATTTCCCTTACAGGTGCTGTAACCGGTACCAGTTATTCCTGGACTGTCGACAATCCCGGTAGCATACAAGGTGCGACTGCAGGCACTCTAAGCCTGGCTGAAGTTCAAAACGGAAACAACAAAATTATTCAGGAGTTAATAAATAATTCTACGGAAGCAAAACAGGTTATTTACAAGATCACTCCTGAAGCCAATGGCTGTACAGGAACTCCTGTTTCCTTAGTGGTTACGGTAAACCCGAATCCTACCTTTAGTTTTTCAACTGAAAATGTTCTCTGTTCACCAACAGATCTCACCGGCCTGCAGTTAACAACCAATTCCAGTAGCGGACTCACTTTTACCTACTTCCAGAACGGTACCGCAGTACAAAACCCAACAAATGTTTCCGCAGGAACCTACACCATTCGCGGAACAAACACTTCTGGTTGCTTTATGGAAACCGGAGTTACTGTTGAAGACTCTCCGGCAGTAAATCTACCTTCAGGAGCAGTCGCCACTTGTTCACAACAACCATTCAATTTCCAGTTTGACGCAACTACTACTGAAAGTATAAAATGGACAAGGCTTGCTCATCCGTCTATTTCCGATAATTCTACCAGTTCCGGCGAGGATGCTATAAATGAAGTATTAAACAACTCCTCCGGTTCTCCTGTTGAAATTACTTATGAAATTACCTTAACTTCTATCAGTGGGTGTATTACGAAAGAAGTATTGAAAGTTAATATATATCCTGCACCAAGATTAACCAACCTTCCCCCGGAAAATGAACTTCCTTTTATAATTTGTGGAGGAGATAACTTCAATTTTAGTCCACAAAGCACCGCACCGGGTGCAAGTTTCCGTTGGGAACGTCCATTTGTTCAGGGTTTAGATAATCCTGCTAAAAGTAGCACTGGAGCGATCAATGAAAGATTAATTAATACTACATCAGAAGCTATTACTGTTTTCTATAAAATTTACGTAGATGCTTCAACTTGTTCAAACCCTACACCTTATGATATACCAGTGCTGGTACAACCTGCACCAATAGTAGAAACAACACTAGCTCTGGAGGGGACTACAGATAAAACTGAACAAATCGAAATATGTCCCGGAGGGAGTTTTGTGGATTTATACTCTACTTCCAATGTTCCTGAAGGTCTTCTAGATGGTGAAACCCAGCAAGCACCACAAACTGGTATTATTAAAGCCTGGGATTTTTCAAATACAAGTGATCGCGATCAATGGAGCACCCCTACAAGTTCTGTAAACAGTGTGGGAACCCAATGGGGAGTGCTTAGCAATGGTGATCCTGGATACAGGGCTGATTATCCTAATGGAGATGGACCAGACCCAAATAACAGATATTACGGATTGCACTATTTCAATTATCCCTCTGGCAATAACCCATTCTTCGGAATTGCGACACCAAGCTCATATAAGCCTTACCAAAATACCTCCTTAATAAGCCCCAGTTTTAGTACGGTGGGCTATTCAGATGCCACATTGTCTTTTCAGCACGCTTACAGAAACGGAGATAATCCCGATGGAGAGAAAGCAGAACTTCAGGTTTCTTTTGATGGAGGAAACACATGGACTACAAGAGTGTCGTATCAAGGGATTTTAGGATCTAAAAGTGAATTCGTCGAAGGGAGGACACCTAACGGGCAACAAATAACGATTGAAGGTAATCAGCCCAATGTAAGACTTCGTTTTGCATTTAGTAATAACTATTCCGGCGAAAATTTCTGGATAATAAGTAACGTAAAAATAGAAGGTGAAGGTAGTTCCGGTCCAAAAGTCACCTGGACTTCCTCAACAGATCCGGAGTGGTCTTCCAATGAAGCAAATCCTAAATCTGTTGGACCAGTAAATGAAGAAACGACTTTTACCGCCACCTATTCTTATGAGGGTATTGAATGTGATGGTACCAGCTCTGTAACTGTTAAGATGAAAGATGTGCCCCAGCCGAGAATAATCGCAGACTTTTGTGGATCTACCCAGGCTAATACTATTACTCTCTCTGCAGACAGCGCCTATGACAGGTATGAATGGACAACGCTAGGAGAATATTATGGCAACACCAGAAGTATCCAGGTCAATTCCGCACAGGAATATACTTTAAGAGTATGGTCTAATGGTTGTACTAACACCACTTCTTTAAGCCTTTCCGGGAATTTAGTACCGAATGGCGATTTTGAACAGGGCAATACAGGATTTAATACAGTTTATGGATATCGAACAGACATTGCTAACTTTCAGGAAGAGTTTTACGTAGAAGGGATATACGCAATTGACGATAATGCAAATAAATACCACTGGGCTTTTACAACGGAAGGGGATCACACCACAGGTACAGGTGATTTTATGATAGTAAACGGAGATGTAAATCAGGGAAAAGTGGTTTGGGAAACCCAATTCTTTGAAGTCAATATGAACAGGGATTATTATTTTAGTGCCTGGACCATGAATATTGATACAGATTATGTCACTGAAGAACGGAATTTTGCCCGGCTAAGAATCCTGGTATTTGCCAGAGATGCAAACGGTATTGAAGTTCAGGTTGCGGAATCTACATTAGCCGATTTATGGAATGCTCAGGAGAACAGAGGAGTACCTCCGGGAGAATGGGTTCAGTTCTATAGCCCTACCTTTTGGAGTTCCGGTTCTTACACTGAAGCCCGTTTACAGATCATTAATGACAACACATACAATCAGGGGAATGATTTTGGACTAGATGACATTTCGTTTGCTGAACTCAATGCGGTAGAACTGGAATTTAATCCCACAAACACTGGTCCTGTATGTGAAGGAGGCAATCTACAATTGTTCGCAAACTTAGAAGGTGGCCGCGACCCAATTACTTATACCTGGACCGGCCCAAACGGTTTCACTTCAAATGAAGCCAATCCTGTTATAGAAGTGACTTCTATGGATAATGAAGGAGACTACAGGCTTACCATAAATGATTTTTACGGCTGCTCCGACACCGAAAAAATTACAACCGTAGATATTATTCCTGAAACTTTAGTGAACGCTGGTGAAGATCAGGTAATTTGTGCAGAGGCTTCAGAAATAAGCCTGATTGGAACGGTTTCCGGATCTACAACCACCGGATTCTGGCAAACAGAAGCCGGGGACAATTCCCGCTTTGCCTCACCTACTTCCCTTAATACAATTTATACACCTTCTCAAGCAGAAATCACAGCAGGGTCTGTAAATTTAATTCTGACTTCGAACACTCCAACTGCGCCATGCGAGCCGGTTCAGGACAGTATTACAATTACCATTAATCCAACTCCAGTTATATATAGTATAGAAATTAACTCTCCTTTATGTTACGCGGGCAACGATGGCTCTGCTAAAGTTTTTGTTAGCAGCGGAACGCCTCCTTACACATTTGAATGGAGCAACGGACAAACAGGCGAAGTTGCCACAGGTTTAACAACTCTGGATGAAGCCGATGCATTAACTGTAACTGTTACAGATGTAAACGGGTGCAGCCTAACTTCAGAAAATATTTTAATTGAAGAACCCAGTCTTCTGGAAATTACATCGACTTCTTTTACAGAACCGCAATGCTACGGCGGTGAAGACGCTACCGCCACCATAGAAGTAACAGGTGGTTTCCTCACCGGTGCTATTGCAAACTATAAATACCAACTACTTAATAATCTTGGAGACGTAGTATTTTCCCAGGATAATATTGAGACGCCCGCTATGACAATTCCCAATTTATCCGCCGGGAATTATACTTTCAGGGTCAACTCCCAATCCAGTTGCTCTGCTTTAACTCAAAATTTAACGATTACTCAACCTCCGGAAATAATAGTGGAAGCGGGTGAACCTATTGTGCCGGAAGAATGTGGAATCACCTCAATAAAGCTTGACGCTACTCCGGTAGATCCGGCTTTGGGCACAGGGATGTGGAGTATCATTTCAGGTGAAGGCGGTTCTATTCAGGATCCTTCCCTGCCAGATAGTTATTTTACAGGCCGGCCGAATTCTAACTACGAACTTCAGTGGACAGTGACACCAGTAACCGCCTGTCCGCAGCTTCAGGATAACATTATTATTGCGCTTCCGCAGTCCTGCAGCAAACTGGATTTTGACGGACAGGATGATTACGTGGACTTCGGAAATAATTATAATTTGATCAATTCTTCCGGCACTTTTACGCTGGAAGCCTGGGTGAAACCTCATGCTGTTGATGGTATAAGAACAATTATTGCAAAACGAAATATTAATGATCTTTCCTCCGGCGGGTATGATCTTGTAATCAGTAATGGCTATCCTGCCGTGAGGTTCAACAACATTTCTGTAATGGCTGCAGAAAAAGTAGCCGCAGAGAGATGGTACCATCTTGCTGCCATTCACACCGGATCTGAAATTCAACTTTATGTAGACGGAATTAAAATAAAAACTCAAACCACCACCGCCAGTCCTGATATAATTACTGCACCTATGCTAATAGGAGCTATGTACGATCCATCTTCACCTGTTCTTCCGAAGAGTTATTTTAAAGGTTGGATTGAAGAAGTAAGAATTTGGGATACCGCTTTAAATATAGAGCAGCTGAGATTTATGATGAACCAGAGAATCAAAAGCAACGGATCCCTGGTTAAAGGTGAAATTATTCCCCTGGATGTTCCGGATATCACGTGGGACAAACTTTTGGGCTATTACAGGATGATCTCAGCTGAAGTGCAAAACGGAGTAACAACCAATCTTACTTCAAACGGAATTGATGGCTACTTAAAAAATATCCTAACCAATCAGCAAAATTCGGCACCTCTCCCTTATGAATCTGCTGCTAACGGCAGTTGGAGAACCAAAACTACCTGGAAGGAGCCGGAGGTATGGGATGTACCAAATGCAAAAGGCATAAACGAAGACGAAATCTCATGGAACATCGTTAAAGCAGATCACAACATAAACTCCAATAATTCAGAGATTGCCGTTCTTGGTCTCCTCATTTCAGAAATCGGAGTTGTAGATATGCTGGGAAGCAACAATTCTAAAGGTAACAGCCTTACCGTTACTCATTATCTGGACCTTGACGGCGTAATAGACCTCAACGGAGAATCACAACTTCTCCAGACAGAAGGTAGCATTCTTGCAGATACTATTAGCGGTTATCTGGAACGTGAGCAACAGGGAACCGCCAGCAGTTATAATTACAATTACTGGAGTTCTCCGGTAGTTCCTCAGGGAGCATCAAACGACAGGGTCTATACCGTTGCTGAAGTAATGATGGATGGCTCTGCCACCAATAACTTCGGAAAAACAATGTCTTTCGGAAATTCCCACACGTATGCCGATGGGGATTTTAGCACACCAAGAAAAGTCAGTAATTACTGGATCAATACATTTCGCGCCCGTACAGCAGATGCTTATAGTGCCTGGGAGCAAATTGGCAGTAATGCGCAATTAAAAGTTGGAGAAGGTTATACTATGAAAGGCACTTCCGGTAAAGAAGAAGTTGCAGTCACAGATGAGCAGAATTATGTTTTTAAAGGAAAGCCGAACAACGGGGATATCACGCTGGAAATTGGTGCAAATCAAAATTACCTTGTAGGAAACCCATATCCTTCAGGTTTGAGCGTGAATCAATTCTTTTTGGACAACCTGAATATTCAGGGAGGAAGGAGTCCTAAAAACACGTTTAACGGAGCCTTATATTTCTGGGATCATTTCTCCGGAAGAACCCATGTTTTATCTGAATATGTTGGAGGTTATGCCGTGCTTAATTTAGTAGGTTCAGTCGCAGCAATTGCTACAGATGAGCGTATAAATGCCTCAGGCGCCGGAAGTTTAAAGCGGCCCGGGAACGTTATTCCGGTGGGACAGGGCTTTTTCATTAATACACAAATGAATACAAATTCAGGAGGGACTTTGGACGGAACTGGCGGTCAAATAAAGTTTACAAACAGCCAAAGGAGATCCAGGAAAGAAGGATCAAACTCGCAGTTCCTTAAACCGGAAATCCGGGAAAAATCTGCAAAAGCTGAAGAAGAAATATCCAGAATCAGATTGAATTTTCAATCCCCTTTAGGATATCACCGGCAAATTCTTCTTGGAGTAGACCAGCATGGAACCAATGGTTTCGACATTGGGTATGATGCACTCCTCAACGATTACAACCCCGAAGATATGTTTTGGCTTATCGACGACTGGGAATATGTAATCCAGGGTGTTGGCCATATTAACCCCGAACAGGTGCTGCCGATAGGATTACGGATTGAAAAGCAGGAAGAGTTCAAAATTTTTATTGAAGAACTGGAAAATATTTCTGAAACCGTAGAAATTTATATCAGGGATAAATCTACTGAAAATTATCACGATCTCCGGAATTCTGAATTCATTTTGGAAATTGAACCGGGGGATTATTATGATCGTTTTGAAGTAGTATTTCAGAAACCGGAAACTGCTGAAGAAGAAAATCCTGAAGAACTTCCGGAGGAGGATGAGAATCCTGAAGAGGAGGTTCCTGGCGAAGATGAAAATCCTGATACGGACAACCCGGAAGAAAATCCGGAAGACGAAAATGAGGGAAATTCAGCAGCCATTTCCGTGGACTATCTAATAGACAGAAAGCAACTGGTAATCTATAATCCGGGAGCTAAAAAAATTGATGAAGTGCGAATCTTCACCCTTAACGGACAACAACTAGAAACTTTTACCGAAGCCACAACAGAAGAGGAAATATATCTTACCCTGATGCGACCGGTGAGTACCTCGGTTTATATAGTAAAGATCCATTCCGGCGAAAAAGTCTATAACAAAAAGATTATTGTAGAAAAATAGCAGATTACGAAACTTATAAAGGCCGTTAATTACGATTTTGGAAGCACCTCTAAAATGGCAATTATCGGCCTTTAATATTTATGTAGTGCAAAGAATTTCGATTTTAGCTATATGTAGGTTAAAACTTACATTTATTTCATAAAACCTATAATATCGGATATAAAAAGTATTTTTAACCTTAGATTTACACCTTTTGTCGTATTTTGTATAAATTTGCCGCTCAAGTGTTTAGCAAATTGTGTATGGGCAAAATTACTCCTGTGGTAAAAGCTGTAGGAATATTTATTTTTCTTGCTGTTTTTGCAGTTTTCCTTTTACCGGCATCCAATTCCACTCCGCGTAAAGTTTCTGATTATAATTTAAATCAGACAGGAACATTCTTGCCTGAAAACAAGATTGCCGATCCCGTAATTACCACTTCAAATTTGCAAAATCCATCCTGCAGCGATGCTTCCGATGGAAGCATAAGCATTAGCATTGCAAATGGCGTTGAACCATACTCTTATTCCTGGACCGGGCCGGGAAGTTTTTCCCGCATAACACAAAATATCGATGATCTTTCCCCCGGAAGCTATTCTGTAACGGTAACCGATGCTGAAAATGCTTCTTCTACCAAAAATTTTACCTTAGAAGTTGAAGACAACATCGCACCCACTGTTCTGACTCAGAATATTACTGTGGAACTCGATCAAAACGGTAACGCAACAATTTCAGCTGAAGATATCGACAATAATTCTACCGATAATTGCCAAATTCAGAGTCGGTCTTTACCTATTACAAGTTTTGACTGTAGTGATGTTGGCAGCAATTCCGTAGAACTAACCGTGACAGACGTTAATGGGAATTCAGCGAAAAAAACTGCAACGGTTACTGTTGAAGACAACATCGCTCCCACTGTTCTAACTCAAAATATTATTGTTGAACTTGATCAAAACGGCAACGCAACAATTTCAGCTGAAGATATCGACAATAATTCTACCGATAATTGCCAAATTCAGAGCCGCTCTTTAAATATTACAAATTTCGACTGTAATGATGTTGGAAGTAATTCCGTAGAACTAACCGTGACAGATGTTAACGGAAATTCAGCTAAAAAAACTGCTACGGTTACGGTTGAAGACAATATCGCTCCCACTATTCTGACTCAGAATATCACTGTAGAACTCGATCAAAACGGCAACGCAGCAATTTCAGCCGAAGATATTGACAATAATTCTGCCGATAATTGCCAAATTCAGAGCCGCTCTTTAAATATTACAAATTTCGACTGTAGTGATGTTGGCAGCAATTCCGTAGAACTAACCGTGACAGATGTTAATGGAAATTCAGCGAAAAAATCTGCTACGGTTACGGTTGAAGACAATATCGCTCCCACTATTCTGACTCAGAATATCACTGTTGAACTCGATCAAAACGGCAACGCAACAATTTCAGCCGAAGATATTGACAATAATTCTACCGATAATTGCCAAATTCAGAGCCGCTCTTTAAGTATTACAGATTTCGACTGTAATGATGTTGGAAGTAATTCCGTAGAACTAACCGTAACAGATGTTAATGGGAATTCAGCTAAAAAAACTGCAACGGTTACTGTTGAAGACAATATTGATCCAGAAATACCAGAATTGCCGGACCTTACCTGGAGCTGTTCAGAAGAAATTGTGGATTTTCCTACCACCACCGATAATTGCGACGCTGAAATTACCGGAACTACAACAGATCCTTTGCAGTTTGATACCTACGGCGAATATAATATAACCTGGACGTTCACAGATGCTTCGGAAAATAAAGTCACCGCAGTTCAAAAAATCCTCATTCCCGAACCTACTGTAAATCCGGTAGACGATATTGTGGTTTGTAATGGTGAAACCATTTCAGCTATAGGTTTTAACGGGAGTACGGTGGACGGAACCACTTACCAATGGACGAGCAACAACAGCAGTATTGGCACTTCAGCCAGCGGAAGCAATCAGATTCCCGCTTTTGAAGGGATAAATAATACCAGCGAAATTGCTACTGCGACTATTAATGTTACTCCGGTGGCAAATAATTGCGAAGGCGAAAGTACCAGCTTCACAATCACTGTTAATCCCACGCCTACTATTGCAACCCCTGCAGATATTGTGGTTTGCGACGGCGAGCAAATTAGCGGAGTTACTTTCTCCGTAATCGCGGTGACCGGCACCACGATTAGCTGGAGTAATGACAATACAAATATTGGTCTTGGGACATCGGGCAACGGAAACATTCCTGCTTTTACAGCGACAAACACTACTGACGAAAGTATTTTTTCGACCATTAGCGTCACGCCCAGAGCAAACGGTTGCGACGGAATTGTAGAAACATTTACAATTGAAGTAAAACCCAATCCCACCGTGATTGCTCCCGAACCACAGATCTATTGCACCGGAACTACCGCCGATGCCATTTCCCTCACCGGCTCTCCTGAAGGTGTTACCTATGCAATCACCGGCGGCGCGCAAATCGGACTATCAAACAGAAGTGCAGCTTTAGAAATTCCTTCTTTTACCCCTGTAAATAATACAAACAGCCCTGTAACTGCAGAAATTACGATCACGCCAAAAGCCAACGGCTGTACCGGAGATTCTGTAAGTTATTCGATTACCGTTAACCCTACCCCGAATGTGAGCATCTCCCCTTCTACCCAGGCAATTTGTTCTGAAGGAACAACTAACATTTCTTTATCCGGAAATGTTTCAGGAACGGATTATAACTGGACAGTCTCCGAAATTTCCCCGGCAGGAAGCGTTACAGGAGCTGAAGACGGGAGTGGCGACAGCATCTCACAGACGTTAATAAACAATACCACAAGTCCGGCAACAGTAAAATACAGAGTAGTTCCTACCGCCAACGATTGCTCCGGAACGCCAATTACCGTAACAGTAACAGTAAACCCAAAGCCAATACTGGAAATCACAAATCCGGAGGCCGTATGTTCCCCTGCTGAAGTGGATTTAACAGCTCCGGAAGTTACTGCAGGTTCTACCTCAGGATTAAATTTCTCCTATTGGACAAATGAAACTGCAACCACCTCTTTAAGCAATCCTGAAACAGCGGGGCCGGGAACTTACTACATAAAAGCTACTACAGGCAGCGGATGTTCTGTAATCGAGCCGGTAACAGTTACTGAAAATCCTACACCAACTCTAACCAGCCCCACACAGGTTCCTGGTTTCTGTTCAGAAACTGCCTTTATTTATGAATTCACAAGTGATGTTCCCGGAACGGAATTTTACTGGAGCAGGGACGAAATAAATGGAATTTCCACCCCTGCAAATAATTCGAATGGAAATATAGGTGAGGTACTCGTAAACACAACCACAAATCCTATTGAGGTGGTTTACGAAGTCACCTTGGTGAGTCCGGAAGGTTGTGTAAGCACTACAGAAATCACTACCACAGTAACCCCAACTCCGCTTCTTACCAGTAGTCTTTCTCCACCTTCGGTTTGTAGTGGTATTGAATTTCAGTACACCCCCACAAGTGAAACCGGCGGAACTGTTTTTAGCTGGTCCCGTGAAGAAGTTTCAGGAATTAGTAATTCCGCTGCCACAGGAACAGGAGCTATAAACGAAGTTCTGGAGAATACCACCAACCAGACTTTGGGTGTAACCTATAAATATACCCTTAGTTCCAATAACTGTGAAAATCCTAAAGTCTTTAATGTGACTGTTCCGGTAACTCCTTCCCCCGACACTGAAGTTTTTGTTTCTAAGGATGGAGGTAACCAGTTTCCTGATCAAATAGAAATTTGCCCGGGTGAGAATGTGGATTTGTTTTCCTCCACTTCCTTTCCCACTACTTCCTCGTTGCCTTTAGAACTTCTAAACGGAAATTTTAACAATGGCCGCCAGGGCTGGACTACCCAACCTGGTAGTGAAAGCAGGAGATGGAATTTAGCACCTAATGGTACGACCGCTTATAGGTACGAATGTCAACCCTGGGAAGTATGGTGGTATAACTGCAACGATCAAAACATAAACTTCCACTCTAATGACAACAGCCAGTTTTTTCTGGTTAATAGTAATGCAAACTCCGGAGATTTCAATGATGTTCAATTGATAAGTCCCGGTTTTAGTACAGAAGGTTACAGCTCACTGGAATTAACATTCTGGCACCACTACAGGGACGGATCAAACAGCCGATACAGCTACAGGGACGTTGGATATCTAGAATATTCTATTAATAATGGTCGTTGGAGGGAATTGGACAATTACACTTCAAATGAAGGAACTGCAGGTAATTTTGCCCAAAGAACTTATTCTGTAAATCAATTAACAGGTTACAGCAACGTTAGAATCAGATTCCGATATGATAATGCCGACAGCGACTGGTACTGGGCCATAGACAATGTAAGTATTACCGGGGATGGAAGTGTTGCCCCTACTGTTGCATGGACTGCAGACACGAGCGACTGGACCTCTACTGACCAAAATCCGGAGAACCTCACTCCTTCCGAAACTACAGTATATACTGCCACTTATACAGATCCCGGGACAGGTTGCCCTGGCAGTGCTTCAGTCAAAGTAATTGTAAGAGATCAACTGCAGCCACGTATAGAAGCGAATTATTGTGCGTTTGATGGCATAGAAGGTAAAGAAAATACCATTCTTCTTTCTGTGGAAGGAGTTGACAATGTCGTGGATTATGATTGGTCCGGACAGGGGATTCAGTTTAATGATAATGATGCAGATAATGATCCTTCAACTGTTGAAATAAATTTGGCCACGACTTATACCGTTATGGTGACAGACAGCTTTGGTTGTTCTGCCTCGGCTTCGATAACCCCTTCGGAAAATTTGATTGAAAATGGTGATTTCGAGCAGGGAAGGACAAATGATTACAACACGATCTATAGTTATGTAAACGACCAGCCGAACACCAGAGGCGAAATGTATCCTGAAGGTACCTATGCTATCGGGCCTGATGCCCATAATTATCACAACGATTTTTACGGGTTGGGCCATGGCGGCAGCGGTAATTTTATGATTGTTAACGGGGACAGATCTATAGGAAATGTTGTTTGGCAGTCTAATGAGATTCAAATCACTCCAGATACCGAATATTATTTTAGTGCCTGGACCACTAATGTGAATCCTGCCAGTCCGGCGAGGTTAAGACTGCAGGTGCTAATTCCCGGAAGTTCCAATCCTGCTGAAGAAAGCACCCTGGGAGATTTAACTAATGTACCTGTGGGAACCTGGATCAATTTCTATAATCCGGAACTATGGAATTCAGGTTCAAATACCGATGTTATTTTGAGGATTATTAATGAAAATCCCACTGCGGGAGGTAACGATTTTGGAATTGACGATATCTCATTTTCAGCATTTAAATCCATTGACTTTGAATTCTCTCCGGAAAATAACGGCCCTTTATGTGAAGGTGACGAATTACAGTTATTTGCCAACCTCGAAGGCGGACGGGAACCCATAACCTATAACTGGACCGGTCCCAACAATTTCTCTTCGGAAGAAGAAAATCCGGTAATTCCTGATGTCACCCCTGAAAATGCCGGAATTTACGAACTAACGGTGACAGATTTTTACGGCTGTGCTCCGCGAACTTTGAGCACAGAAGTTCTAATCTCCCCGCAAACAATTGTAAATGCAGGTGAGGATAAAATAGTTTGTGCAGAAAGTCCGGAAATACAGCTAAACGGATTAATTGAAGGTTCTGTAAGTACAGGTACATGGACCGGTGGAAATGGTAGTTTTCATCCTGATGCCACCGCTTTAGATGCTATTTACACCCCTTCTACTGAAGAAATTGCAAACGGAAATCTGTCTCTGATTTTGACTTCAGACGATCCGGAGATTTGTGCACCTACTCAGGATACCATTGCTATTACGATAAACCCAACACCGGTTATTGAGGAGATTATAGTAACAAATCCTTTGTGTTTCGAAGGATCTGATGCCTCTGTTAAAGTAAGTATCAGTAACGGGACTGCACCGTATACGATCGAATGGAGTGATGGACAAACAGGAGAAATAGCTTCAAGATTAACAGCACTGCAGGAAGAAGATAACTTTTTTGTGACTGTGACAGATGCCAACGGCTGCTCTGTAACTTCAGAAAATATTATTATAGCAGAACCTGGCCCGCTGGAAATTGTATCCTTTTCGGCCACAGACGTCACCTGCTATGGCGGGAACGACGCCACTGCTTCAATCGAAATTCAAGGTGGTATTCTTGAAGGAACAACACCTAATTACAGCTATCAGTTGCTAAACAGCGAGGGAGATGTGGTTTCTTCCGAAGAAACTTCAGAAAACACGCTCACGGTAACAGAACTTTTCGCCGGAAGCTATACGTTCCTGGTAAATTCCAATGCGAGTTGTGCTGCGCTTACTCAAAACATAACAATCATTCAACCTCCGGAAATTATTGTAGATGCAGGAGAAGTAAATATGCCAGAACAATGCGGAATTACCAATATAGCGCTAAATGCTGCACCTGTAGATGCTGAACTTGGTTCAGGAATGTGGAGTATTGTCTCGGGCGAAGGTGGAAGTTTTGAAGATGCTTCCCTTCCCAATACGGTTTTTAGCGGAGAATCAAATACTTCTTACGAACTGCAATGGACGGTTACGCCCGCCACCGGTTGTGAGGATCTTGAGCAAACGATAATTGTACAATTCCCGGAGACCTGTAGTCAACTCGATTTTGATGGAGTAGACGATTATGTAGATTTTAGGAACAGCAATAATTTTAATCAGTCGGCTTTTACCCTGGAGGCCTGGGTTAAACCTTCTTCTTTAAACAGAACCCGCACAATAATTTCGAAACGCGATCCGGAAAATTTAAATATCGGTTACGATTTAATCCTTAAAAACGGCTCTCCTTCCTTTGGCGTTGGTAATAAAAGTGCGGTGTCTGCTTTCAGACTGAACACCAACAGGTGGTTTCATATTGCCGGTGTTTATACTCCCGGTTCAGAATTAAAATTATATGTAGATGGCGTGCAAATACAAACCAACAATAACGCAATCCCTTCTGAAAGTGGTGACCTGCAAACTTCCTTTTTAATTGGAGCGGCACCTGCTTCCAGCACTGGTACGGCTACTACAGATCATTTCCACGGCTGGATTGAAGAAGTACGGGTCTGGAACAAAGTAATTTCTGAAGAGCAAATCCGGTTTATGATGAATCAGCGTCTGGAGAAAGTCGGCAACGACGGCCTTCAGGGTTCAGTTTTAAAAGATAAAGTAGCCATTCCCGGAAATCTTAACTGGAGTGATCTTTCAGGATATTATCAATTACTGGCAGACCCCGACCTTTTTATAAACGGAAGAACAGAAGACCTCTCGAATAATTCCATTCACGGAGATCTGAAAAACATTCAAAGCCTCCAGCAAAACACAGCGCCATTACCATATATATCGAACAAAAACGGAGAATGGTTTAACAACACAACCTGGTTACATTCTGACGTTTGGGAACCGCCAAACAGCACCGGAATTGATCCGACGAGCAAAATCGACTGGAATATTGTACAACTTAAGCACAATTTGGAAAATCCGTCCACCACAAACAATGCGAATAGCATCACCGTCCTTGCTCTTCTTTCTGATAGCGGAACCTTAGATATGCAGGGCGATCATGGTGCAGGAAATAATGGAAACGGAATCGGCACCGGAAATGCCCTCACCGTTACACATTATTTAAAACTTGATGGGAATATCCACCTTAACGGGGAATCCCAACTTATCCAAACCGAAGGTAGTATGCTGGACGCCTCAAGCAGTGGATATATTCAAAAAGACCAGCAAGGAACGAAGAACAGCTATAATTATAATTACTGGAGTTCTCCTGTAAGTACAACCGGAGCTTCCAACAACTCCGGGTTTACCATTGCTTCTGTGCTTAGAGATGGGAGCGATGCAGGCAATCCCAAAGAAATTACCTTTGGAAGTAGCCATACTTTTGCTGAGGGAAATTATTCCGGAAATCTGAGAATTAGCTCTTATTGGTTAAATATATTTCATGGTACAGCCGATGTTTATGGCGCGTGGAATTCGATAAATGCTGATACACCTCTTGAGGCGGCGACCGGTTATACAATGAAGGGACCTTCAGGATCGGCCAGTATTTCTGAACTTCAGAATTATGTTTTCCAGGGAAAACCCAATAATGGAACTATAAGAACAACAATTTCAGACTATGAAAACCGGCTGGTAGGAAATCCTTATCCCTCTGCCATAAGCGCAAGGGAGTTAATTCTGGATAACCTTCGGGATGTAAATGGCGGCCGGAACAATAGAAATGTATTTAACGGAACGCTATACTTCTGGGATCATTTTGGGGAGGAAAACACTCACGTACTGGCAGAATATGTTGGTGGATATGCTGCATATAATCTTACCGGCGGAGTTCCCGGAGTCTCCAATGACCGGCGGATAAATAATAGTGGTAACCGTGGTGGTTCAAAAAGACCAAAAACTGCAATTCCTGCCGGCCAGGGCTTCTTCTTAAATACTATTCTGGATCAAACTGTAGCGCAGGATATCACGGTGCATGGCGGGGATGTTTTGTTTAAGAATAGTCAGCGTTTGTACGGAAGAAAACATCCTTCTAACGGCAATTCCCAGTTTTTAAGACCATTATATCCACAGAAGGAATTAAAATCCAGTGATCCTGAAGATGACAGGCCAAAAATCAGATTAAACTTTCAATCTCCAAAAGGCTACTATCGTCAGATTTTGGTAGCTGCAGATCCATTGGCTACAAACGGATTCGATCTTGGCTACGACGCACCAATGATGGATTATAATGCCGAAGATATGTTCTGGATGATCCATGGTGGAGAATTTGTAATACAGGCTGTGGCAGATTTTGGTCTTGAACAGATTCTTCCGTTAGGCCTTGTAACTGCTGAAGAAGGTGAATTTAAAATTGAAATTGCAGAACTTGAAAATATTCCTGAAGAAATGGAAATTTACCTCTTAAATACTGAAGATAGCACCTATCACGATATAAGGGAAAGTGAATACAAAGCCAGTATAGAAGCAGGATATTATCCTGAAAAATATCAACTTGTATTTCAGAAAAAAGAACAGGTTGAAGAAGAAATTCCCGAAGAGGATGAAAATCCCGGGGAGGAACTTCCTGAAGAAGGTAATGATAATCCCAGCGATGAAGATCCCGAGGAACATCCAAAAGATGACAATAATAAAGATCTGCCTGGAATTTCAGTAGAATATATCCTGGACAGCAAGCAACTGGTAATTTACAATCCGCGGGCAGAAGAAATCCAGGAAGTAAGGATATTTACACTTAACGGCAGGCAAATTGAAACTTTTACTGAAGCTTCAAGAGAAAGAGAAATCTATCTATCCATCATAAGGCCTGTAAGTACCGCGGTTTATATTGTAAAAATCCATACCAGCGACAAGGTTTACAACAAAAAAATCATTGTAAAAAATTAGACATCCGTCGGAATGGAGGTCGAAAGTTGCCATTTTGGAGGCACCTCTAAAATGGCAATTTTCAGTATAATATATTGCACTGCATCAGGTAAGTTTTTTCTTTAGGAATGAGCTAAAATTTTCAATATCAGCCTATAAAAAGCGCTTTTAATCGTAAATATTAACATTTAATCGGTTTTATGCGTACCTTTGCCGATCGGCATCTAATCAATTTGCGCATGGGTAAAATTACTTCGAGGCTTAATGCCTTTATTTTACTGGTCTTTCTATTTCTTTCTGCAGGAATGTTTTCTTCTGCAGAGGGGGAAACTTATGTCGCAATATCAATAAATACCACTTTACAAGATGTTAGTTGCGTTGGCGGTTCTGATGGCACCATTGACATTACAGTTTCCGGAGGGTCTGGTGGATTTAATTTCAGTTGGACTGGCCCTAATGGATATACGAGTAACAGTGAAGATATTTCAGGATTAAGTGCGGGAACATATAATTTAACCGTAACCGATAATACCAATCCTACACCACAGGAAAGCAGCACTTCTGTAGCTATTTCTGAAAGCGACAACACAAATCCCACTATTACTGCTCCTGAAGATGTTAGTACAAGTACAGATACAGGTGATTGTATTGCGACCGGTGTAAACCTTGGCACCCCTACCACAGCCGACAATTGTGAAGTTGTAGATCTTCAGAACGACGCCCCTTCCTATTTTGAAGTTGGAACCACAATAATTACATGGACAGTAGAAGATTCTGCCGGTAATACGGCCAAAGCCACTCAAAAAGTGACAGTATCAGATACTGAAAAACCTACAATATCAGCAAAACCAGATATTATCGTTACTAACATAAGCGGGACCTGTGAAGCAAATGTTTCGATTGTTTCGGCTTCAGCAACAGATAATTGTGCTGTTCTGGACCCTACAGGAACAAGATCTGACGGAAGAAGCCTTACAGAAAGTTACCCGGTTGGAACAACAATTATCACCTGGGCAGTAACCGATGATTATAATAATACTGCAGATCCTGTAGAGCAGATCGTTACTGTTATTGACAATGAAGCACCGCAACTTCCCGAAGTAGCCAATGTGCATTGGGGTTGCGAATACACTCTTACCGTACCCGTAGCAACCGATAATTGCTCCGGAGAAATTACCGGAACAACTACCAGCCAAACTACCTTTTCTACAGCCGGCACTTATACCGTCGAATGGCAATTTGAAGATGAAGACGGTAATACCTCAAATCTTAATCAGCAGGTTGTTATCGATCCTTTAGAAGTAGAAATTAGCAGCATTGAAGTGGACTGTTACGGATCAAGCTCGGGTTCTGCGGAAGCTGAAGCCTCGGGAGGCACAGCACCTTATTCCTACACCTGGACCAGCCTTGGATCGGGAGCATCAAAGTCGGGGTTGGCGGCCGGCACTTACACCGTAAGCGTGGAAGATGCAAACGGTTGTGTCACCACAGAATCAGTAACGATTTCTCAACCCGACGACCTCGTTATGCAAGCTGCGGCCGTTAATCCTGTAAGCTGTAATGGCGGTAACGACGGAAATATTACGGCAGGAAATGTTTCAGGAGGAAATTCTGGTTACCAATATTCGATTGACGGAACTAACTTTGGAACTTCAAATACCTTCAGCAACCTTTCCGCAGGAACTTATACTATAACCGTAAGAGATTCAAAAGGATGCGAGGATCAAAAAACGGCAATTATCGAACAGCCTGATGTGCTCACAATGACTGCCCCCGAAATTACTCCCGTAAGTTGCAACGGAGGGAATGACGGAAGCATTTCTGCAGGCAATGTTTCAGGAGGAAATTCCGGTTACCAATATTCGATTGACGGAACTAATTTTGGAACCTCAAATACTTTTAGCAACCTTTCCGCAGGAACATATACGATTACCGTAAGAGATGCCAAAGGATGCGAGGTGCAAAAAACGGCAATTATCGATCAACCGGACGTGCTCACCATGGCTGATCCCGAAATTGTGCCGGTAAGCTGTAACGGCGAAGCGGATGGAAGTATAACTGCAGGTGCTGTTTCAGGTGGAAATTCAGGTTATCAATACGCTATTGACGGAACTGATTTTGGAACTGCAAATACGTTTAGCAACCTTTCCGCAGGAACTTATACAGTTACTGTGAGAGATGCCAAAGGGTGCGAGGTGCAAAAAACGGCAATTATCATCCAGCCGGATGTGCTTACAATGGCTGATCCCAATATTAACCACGTGAGTTGTAATGGAGGGGACGACGGAAGTATTTCTGCAGGAAATGTTTCAGGAGGAAATTCAGGTTATACCTATTCCCTCGACGGAATTAATTTTGGAACTGCAAATACGTTCAGCAATCTTTCCGCAGGAACATATACAGTTACTGTAAGAGATGCTAAAGGATGTGAAGCAATAGCAAGTGCAACTATTACTGAGCCGGAACCATTACTAATGAATCCGCCCCAAGTACAGCCCGTTACCTGCTCCGGCGCCTCTGATGGTATCGTTACCGCCGGAGAAGTTTCAGGTGGAACCGGAACTTATCAGTACATGATAACCGGTACCAGTTATCAGGATATAAATTCTTTTTCTAATCTTGAACCTGGCTCCTATACGATTTCTGTAAGAGATGAAAACGCTTGTGTAACCGAAGCAGAATTTACAGTTACAGAACCTTCAGAACTTGATATGACTACCCCTACTTCTACTGAAGCTACCTGTTTTGGCGGAAGTGATGGAACTGTAACTGCCGGAACAGTCACGGGAGGTACAGGTCAATATTATTACTCCATAGACAATATTAATTTCAGCACAGACAAAACTTTTAGCGGGCTATCTGCCGGCACGCACACCATTTTTGTAAAAGATGATGAAAACTGCGCGCTCCAAACCATTGTAAATGTTTCTGAACCAGCAGAATTAAATGCCGCTTTATCTAAAACAGACGTAAATTGCTTTAATGGTGCTGACGGTACGATTACTTTTTCAACTCCTACAGGTGGGCACGGAAGTTATGAATACAGTGTAGATGGTGTAACCTGGCAGGCAGCGAATACATTTACAGGTCTGGCAGCAGGCACATATGCAGTTTCCATTAGAGATCAGGATTATCCTTCCTGCCAGGTGATCCTGAACGAAAGCTTTTCAATTCTTCAACCAGAAGCTCCATTAACGGTAGAAACCACTTCCACCCGTACCACGACTTACGGAACTTCCACAGGAACAGTTAGTGCAAGCCCGGCGGGAGGTGCTACAGGATATACTTATGAATGGCGCCGGACTGGTGCAAATGAAGTACTGCAGATCACACAAACTGCCACAAATTTACCCGCAGGAGTTTATGAAGTTACCGTGACAGACAGGAACGGATGTCAGGTAACAGCGGAAGCTACAATTATCGACATTATTCGTGCTCCAATTATACCAACATCGATTTGCGAAACTGATGAAGACCTTATCAGGACTTCTTATTTTGAAGTTGAAGATCGACAAGCCAGAGGAGGCGTGGGTCCTTATACTTACGAATGGAATTTTGGGGCAGATGCCACTCCGCAAACTGCCACGGGACCGGGTTCCCACCGGGTAACTTATCCTGAAAAAGGGAATAAAACAATTACAGTGACTGTTACAGACAGTACCGGAGAGAGTATAACAAACACATACGTACAATACGTAGGAGAATGTTATGTAGACGATTGTGGGTCTAACGACTTTAGCGGTGGCGATTTCTTTGTTGGTGACGAAAATGGAAACAGGATAACTTCCAGCAATTGTGGAAGCACCACCTCAAAATATATCTATGTCGACTTATCATCAGCTCCTACAAGGTACAGCCTATACATAGAATATATCTACACCCTTGAAAAAACAGACGGCACTATTACAACCATCCAGGAAGGAGGTGAATTTTACTGCAAAGAGGCCATCCCCGATGTTGCCAGGACCATTGCAATAAATGACTGGGAATGTGGTGATCTTATTACCATAGACAACGTTTATCTTACCTTTAGTAATAACAAGAAGTGGAAATGCGGACAGGGACCTGATCCAAAATGTTTTTCTACCAATGACGGTGAAATGGTTAGCACTCCGCTATACGCCACAGCAACACCAAATGAAATTCCTTGTTTTGAAGGCATGCAGGGAATTATAAAAGTAAGGGCTTCAGGTGGAACCCCGGCCTATGATTACAGTCTGGAGGGAGAAAACGGACCTTTCCAATCTTCCAGAGAATTTACAGGACTGGCCGCAGGAACATATTCTGTATGGGTTAGGGACAGTAAAGGGGAAATATTCAAAACCACTCCAATTACCATTACCCAGCCGGACACGCCTCTAACTGCGGAAGTAACGACCAATGAACCTGTTTGTTTTGGGGAAAGTGCAATTGCCTATGTTCATCCAGAGGGAGGCACACCTTTTACAGATGCTGAAGGAAATCTTTACTATGAATTTCTTTGGAATGATAGTGAACAACAAACAGATTCTTCAGCTACCAATCTCGCCCCTGGAGAATATACTGTTACTGTTATTGATGCCAATGGTTGCCAGGTTCTTGAAAATGTAACTATTTCTCAACCTTCCGAATTATCAGAACCAATGGCAGGGGAAGATCAGGTGATGGGCTGCGGATTCGACACTACCACACTTGAAGCAAATACTCCGGAAGTTGGAGTTGGAACCTGGAGTATAGCATCTGGTGATGCGGGCGTGATCGAAGATCCTTCAAATCCTGCCTCAGGTTTTTCAGGTACTGCCGGAACATATATCCTTAGATGGACAATTACCCACGAAGATGGTTCCTGCGCAAGATATGATGAAGTTGAAATTAAACTTGAAAATGACTGCAGTACATTGGATTTTGATGGAGTTGATGATTATATTGATTTTGGTAAAAATTACAGTTTAAGCTCGGGCGCATTCACTATTGAAGCATGGATATTGCCAAAATCTATTCAGGGCACGCGAACTATAATGTCCAAAAGGAACGCCAACAATTTGCCTTCAGGAGGGTTTGATTTAATTATAAACAACGGCGCACCCACCTTTAGATGGGCAGGGAATGCTGTTTCCACTTCGCACAAAATTAATACAGACCGCTGGTACCATTTAGCAGTTATTTATCAAAATTCAAAAGTCACTCTTTATGTTGATGGGATTCCGGTAGGAAATCGTACAGCCACAAATCCTATAGACCTGGATGTTCCTTTCCTCATTGGGGCGATGCACAATCCTGATGATCCTGATATTCCGAAGAATTATTACAAAGGTTCTATAGAAGAAGTACGCCTATGGAAAAGCGCCCTTACAGAAGAACAGCTAAGGTTTATGATGAATCAGCGGCTGGAATTAAACGGAACAAACACCAGAGGACAGGTTCTGCCAATTGATGTTCCGGGAGAACTTGCCTGGAGCGAACTTTCAGGCTACTATCATTTAGTGGTGGAGGAAATCGAAAATGGTTTTACAACAGACCGGGCAACGAACCGCGTAGATGGGCGACTAAGAAACATTACCACCGAACAGGAGAATTCTGCACCGCTTCCATATTATTCAGTACAAGACGGTGCCTGGAGATCTGATATAACTTGGGCACGACCAGATGTTTGGGATCCGCCTAACAGTAAAGGAATAAACGGAAACTTTATTAACTGGAACATTGCAGAAATTTCACACCAAATAAATTCCGATTTACAGGATATACATTTGCTTGGATTAATTTCTAAAGAAGGAACACCACAACGGGAAAACAGTACGCTGGACATGCAGGGTTCTGTAAACAATACTACAGGAAACGGATTAACAATTAGTCACTATCTGGAACTAAACGGGATAATAGACCTTAACGGGGAATCTCAACTTATCCAGAGTGAAGGCAGTATTCTTGCACCAACGAGCAGCGGTTATATTGAACGGGAGCAACAAGGGACTGCCAGCAGTTACAACTATAACTACTGGAGTTCTCCTGTTGTACCACAGGGTGACGCAAATAATTCGGGTTATACCGTTGCCGAAATCATGCTGGATGGTTCTCCAACCGGATCTTTTGGACAAACAATAAATTTTGGCAATCCACATACTCATGCCGATGGAGCTTACGCCAGTCCGCGTAAAGTCAGTAATTACTGGATCAATGCTTTCCGTGCCCGTACAGCAGATGCCTATAGTGCGTGGGAGCAAATAGGTAGTAATGCATTTCTGAAAGTTGGTGAGGGTTATACCATGAAGGGAACTTCAGGTGAAGCCAATCTTACCACTTTACAGAATTATGTATTTAAAGGCAAACCCAATAATGGCACAATTTCCCTGTCTATAGGAAGTAATCAAAATTATCTGATAGGAAACCCCTACCCTTCTGCTTTGAGCGTGAGTGAATTCTTTCTAGACAACCTGAAAGATATCAATGGTGGGAGAAATGATAAAAACGCCTTTAACGGCGCCTTATATTTCTGGGATCATTTCTCCGGAAAAACCCATGTTTTATCTGAATATGTAGGAGGTTATGCCGTACTTAACCTGGTGGGTGCCGTGGCAGCAATAGCTACAGATGAGCGTATTGATGCCACAGGAGACAGAAGTACCCGAAGACCGGGAGATTTTATTCCTGTAGGGCAGGGCTTTTTTATTAATACCGAAATAAATTCCTCCGTAGGTGGTGAACTTTCGGGAAGTGGTGGGGTTGTAAGATTCAAAAATAATCAAAGACGATTTAGAAAAGAAGGTTCCAATTCACAGTTCCTTAAGCCGGAAATAAGAGAGAAATCAGCAGAAACTGAAGAAAATAAGTCCCGAATCAGATTAAATTTCCAATCTCCCTTGGGATACCATAGGCAAATACTTCTTGGAGTCGACAAAAATACCTCTAACGGATTTGATTTAGGTTACGATGCACTGCTTAACGATTATAATCTTGAAGACATGTTCTGGCTTATTGATGGCTGGGAATATGTAATCCAGGGAGTAGGCCATGTTAATCCCGAGCAGGTACTGCCAATAGGGTTGCGGATCGAAAAGCAGGGAGAATTCAAAATCTTAATTGATGAACTGGAGAATATTTCTGAAAGTGTGGAAATTTACATCAGGGATAAATCTACAGAAACTTATCACGATCTTAGAAATTCTGAATTTGTTTTACAAATTGAACCGGGGGATTATTACGAACGTTTTGAAGTAGTGTTTCAAAAACCTGAAATTCCAGAAGAAGAAAATCCTGAAGAAGAGCTTCCTGAGGAAGGACAAAATCCAGGTGAATCTCCCGAAGAGCCAATTCCCGGTAATGGTGAGACTCCTGAAGAAGCAGAAAATCCAGACTCTGAAAATCCAAAAGAAAATCCGGAGGATGAAAATGGTGAAAATTCATCTACAATTTCTGTAGAGTATCTAATGGACGAGAAGCAACTGGTAATTCATAATCCCGGTGCCCAACAAATCCTTGAGGTACGGATTTTCACCCTCAATGGACAACAACTTGAGACTTTTACTGAAGCTACCACAGAAAAAGAGGTCTATCTCACTTTAATGCGGCCTGTTAGCACTTCTGTTTATGTGGTGAAGGTCCATACTGCTGAAAATATATACAACAAAAAAATCATTGTAGATAAATAAGTTGTTCCCGAGATAAAAAAGATCGAAAATTGTCTTTTTGGAGGTGCCTCTAAAATGGCAATTATCAGCCTTTATATTTTATCGGAAGGTGTACCACTTTTTTCGTTTCATAGAAATCTTCTTCGAAATAATTTGTGAGATTGTAAATCTTTGCGGTTTGATAATCTTTAAGTTCTTCAGAAAGATCGCCGCCTTTAAGATAAAGAATTCCGTTTTTAAGTTCGTGATTACTTTTTTTAGCAATTTTACCTTTTGTCCAGTGAACAAAAGTAGGCATGGCAGCCACTGCCCTACTCACGATAAAGTCGAATTGGCCTTTTATCTCTTCTACCCTCGCATTGGTGGTTTTTACGTTTTGAAGCTGCAGACCTTCAGAAACCTCTTCTACCACTTTTATTTTTTTTCCGATAGAATCCACGAGATGAAACTGGGCTTCAGGAAAAAGTATTGCCAGCGGTATGCCGGGAAATCCTCCTCCCGTCCCAACATCCAGGATTTTAGTATCTGCATTAAATTGTTGCACCTTAGCTATACCTAAAGAATGTAGTACATGTCTTAGATAAAGCTCATCTATATCTTTGCGACTTACTACATTAATTTTAAGGTTCCAGTCCTTATAAAGTTCTTCAAGTTTTCTGAATTTTGTTTGTTGATCTTCAGATAAATCGGGAAAATATTTAAGTATTAGTTCCAATTTTTTTACTTTTTGGCAAAAGTAGCAATTTGCGGCCTAAAAGTTGCACTTTTAATTCATTCACACTATTTAATATTTTACCTTTGAACATTAAAGCACAAGCAATGGAAACTACCCAAAATACTAATATTCGATTTTCAAGGGTCGATTCGGCAAAATTCTTCAGGACTCTTAATAAGCGGGTAAATTCCTACTTCAAAGAAAATGATCTTAAAAAAACAGGTAACTGGAAGCTTCACATTAAGGCTATAGTAATGTTTTCATTATTCCTGACACCATACTTCCTCATCCTCACCCTCGATATCTCCCAATGGTGGATGTTGCTTTTAACAGTCGTAATGGGGGCCGGAATGGCCGGTGTTGGGATGAATATCATGCACGATGGTAACCACGGGTCTTATTCTTCAAAAAATTGGGTAAATAAATTTATGGGAGGCACCATATATGTTCTTGCAGGGAATGTGTACAACTGGCAGGTTCAGCACAACGTCCTGCACCACACCTATACAAATATCCACGGCCATGATGAAGACCTGGATGCCGGAAGAATTATTCGATTTTCAGCACATGCCCCCTGGCTTAAAATACACAGATTTCAGCATTATTATTCTGTTTTTCTCTATGGATTACTGACTTTTAACTGGGCACTAACCACAGATTTTAAACAGACTAAAAGATATTTAAAGAAAAAATTATCCTACGGAAAATTGCCAAATCCGGTAACACAATGGAGCATAATTGCTATTACAAAACTAATTTATGTAGCGATATGGATCGTTATTCCCATGCTCTTCTTATCTGTAGCCTGGTGGAAGATTCTTATTGGCTTTTTTGTGATGCATTATACCGCAGGACTTATTTTGAGCGTAGTGTTCCAACTTGCCCATGTAGTAAAGCAAACAGATATGCCACTACCAGACGATACAGGATCTATGAAAAATACCTGGGCAATACACCAGTTATTCACTACTGTAAACTTTTCTACTAAAAACAGAATTGTAAACTGGTTTACCGGCGGACTGAACCATCAGGTAGAACACCATATTTTCCCCAACATCAGTCATATTCACTATTCTAATATTTCCAAGATTGTAAAGCAAACCGCACAGGAGTGCAACCTGCCTTACAACGAATACAAAACCACACGCGCAGCTATAAAAGCCCATTTTCAATTTTTAAAAGAGATGGGTTCAAAACCTGCAATTTCAAGTTAAACAACCTTTTTTAATCAACTAAAATGCAAGAAAAATTATCAAACAGGATTAACAATTTAGCAACGTCCCAAACTTTGGCAATGGCGGCAAAAGCGCGTGAACTAAAAGCTGAAGGAAAGGACATTATAGGATTAAGTTTAGGGGAACCCGATTTTAATACTCCCGATTTCATTAAAGATGCTGCCATTCAGGCAATTAATGATAATTACAATTCCTATTCTCCCGTAGATGGTTATGCTGAACTAAAAGATGCCATTATTACCAAGTTTAAGAGAGACAATGATTTAACTTATAACCACTCTCAAATTGTCGTTTCTACAGGAGCCAAGCAATCGCTTGCTAATGTTGCAATGGTGCTTTTAAACGAAGGAGACGAAGTGATCTTACCCTGCCCTTATTGGGTTAGCTATGCTGAAATAGTGAAGCTGGCAGATGGTGTTCCGGTTGAGGTTCCCACATCTGTAGAAACCAATTTTAAAATGACTCCGGAGCAACTTGAAAAAGCAATTACACCAAAAACTAAGATGATTTGGTACAGCTCTCCCTGTAATCCAAGTGGAATGGTTTACAGCAAAGAAGAGCTTAGAGCTTTAGCAGATGTATTGGCTAAACACCCTGATATTCTAATTTTAAGTGATGAAATTTACGAACATATTAATTTTGTAGGTGGACATGCATCTATGGCTCAGTTTGAGGATATGTATGAGCGCGTTATCACCGTTAACGGTGTTTCTAAAGCCTTTGCCATGACTGGCTGGCGTATTGGATACATTGGTGCTCCTGCATGGATTGCCCGTGCGTGCAACAAAATCCAGGGACAGATCACCAGCGGAGCAAACTGTATAGCACAAAGAGCCGTAATTACTGCTCTTGAAGCTCCTGTGAGCAAGATAAGCCACATGGTGGACACCTTTAAAAAGAGGCGAAAACTTATAATAGATTTACTAAATGATATAGAAGGTTTTGTTACAACAGAACCGGAAGGTGCTTTCTATGTTTTTCCTAATGTTTCTGAATTCTTCGGAAAAACCCTTAAAGGACATAAAATAGAGAACGCAACAGACTTCTCTATGTTTCTGCTAGAAGAAGCCCTTGTAGCTACAGTTACCGGAGATGCATTTGGTAATCCAGATTGTATAAGAATTTCTTATGCTGCAAGCGAGTCCCAGATTGAAGAAGCTTTAAAAAGAATAAAAGTTGCTGTTTCTGAAGCATAGAAATCAAGATTTTGATGTTTCAAAATTTAAACCTCACAGTAGTCCTCCGGGATCTGTGAGGTTTTTTTATTCATTTTTCTGATTAGACGCTATTGAACAGACATTCAGTTCACCTCCTCCTGCACGGTTCATAAACCTTGCAGATAATTTTAAGGCAATGCCCGAAAAATGGCCAATATCGGCTTCTAATAAAACATCCGAATGAAGGACAGGAGCGGCTAAAGTGTGGCGCAGATAGTCCCCCTAGTCAAAAAAACCTTATTAAAAAACGTTTTGGGATTAGGATGATGATTATTAGAAGGAGTTTTTTACCCTTCAGACTTTATCAGCTGTGGCTGACAAAGGCATTTCGGTAGTGTCCGGTTAGTCCCTGTTAGTCCTGCAAAATCTTTTTTAGATCTTTTCACTCTTTAACTCTTTAACTTTTTAACTCAACATTTACCTGTTTCTCCAGAAAAAAGGAGTGAGAATTATAAGAACTGTAAAAAGTTCAAGCCTACCTATCAGCATTAAGAAAGCACACCACCACTTTCCAAAGTCAGGCAGCATATCAAAATTGTTTACAGGACTTAGGCCACCAAAGGCGGGGCCAATATTTCCCAAGGAAGAAGCTGCACCTCCAATTGCAGTTTCAAAGTCCAGATCCAGGGAAGCCAGAACAACTGCGCCTATTATAAAAGAAAGCATGTAGAGGATAAAAAATCCTAGAATGTTGAATACAATTTCCTTACTAATAGATTTCTTATTGAAGCGGACCGGAAGAATAGCATTTGGATGTAAGGTTCTTTTAAATTCAATGACGCCGTTCTTTATCATAATAATATGCCGCATTACCTTAACACCACCCGCGGTAGAACCGGCAGAGCCCCCCAGAAAGAATAAACCAAAAAATAGAATGGTGAGAAATGGCGTCCACATAGTATAATCGGCAGAGACGAAACCTGTTGTGGTAATAATAGCCAAAACCTGAAAAAGAGAATGTCTGAAAGCGCTCTCGGCCTCTCCCCAAACCATAGGATGATCTATAGAAGATAGCCCCACATCGGCCTGAAAATAGATAATCACTGAAGCAATTAAGGTAAAAGATGCAATAAAATAAAAATACCACTTGAACTCATCGTCATGCAGCACTTTCTGAATTTTTCCTTTAAAACTAAAATAGCTCAAAACAAAGTTACTCCCGGCAAGAAACATGAAAATTATAACGATATACTGAATTATTGGATCATTATTCCAATAAGCCAGACTCGCATTTTTCGTAGAAAAACCTCCTGTAGACAAGGTACTGAGAGCATGGTTAGCCGCATCAAACAGGCTCATTCCCGCCACTTTAAGCAAGATAGTTTCAGCTATTGTATAACTAACGTATATTAACCAAAGTCGTTTGGCTGTATCAGTAATTCGTGGTTTCAGTTTATCTGCACTCGGGCCGGGTGCTTCCGCAGCAAAGAGCTGCATTCCTCCAATTCCTAACAGAGGCAAAATAGCAATAGCCAAAACAATGATTCCCATACCGCCTATCCAATGCGTGAGACTACGCCAAAACAGTATTCCTTTAGGCACTACTTCTATATCATTTAAAATTGAAGCACCAGTAGTGGTATATCCCGACATGGTTTCAAAAAAGGCATTGGTAAACCTGGGAATTGACTCGCTTATTACGTAAGGGAGTGTTCCGCTTAAAGCCATAAAAATCCAGCCGAAGGTAACGATAATGTATCCCTCACGTTTTTTCATATTCTTATCATGCCCACGGGTAGAAAACATTAAAAGGGTTCCTATAAAGAGGGTAATTAATGCAGCCATAGAAATTTCCATGGTTACACCATCTTCATAGAACCAGCTCACAAGAACCGCGGTTAACATAAAGCCTCCATTGCAGATTAGCAAAAGGCCCATGATGTGCATTATAATCTGAAAATTTAACCTTGGCATTACAAGAACAATTTTTCGACCTTACCTATGGAACGGGGAAGGCAGCAAACTACTATGCGATCTCCCGATTTAATAAGAAACTCACCCAAAGCAATAATTCCTTCTCCGTTTCTTATTATTCCACCAATGATTGCTGAACGTGGAAATTCAATATCTTTTATCTTTTTATCAGATACTTCTGAATTTGGTTTCACGATGAACTCAAGCAATTCGGCATTCATATTATTGAGTTTTGTCATAGCGACTACTTCTCCTTTTCTAATATACCTGAAAATGTTGTTTGCAGCCAAAAGCTTCTTATTAATAAGTGTATCTATTCCAATAGAATGGCTTAGCTGAAAATAGTCCATGTTTTCAACAAGGGAAATTGTTTTCTTAACACTCTTGGACTTAGCCACCAGACAAGACATAATATTCGTTTCCGAATTTCCTGTGACGGCAATAAAAGCATCCATATCGTGAATGTTCTCTTCTTCCAGTAACTCTACATTCCTGCCGTCTCCATGAATAATGAGGGTATTTGGAAGTTCATCGGCAAGGTCATAAGCTTTTTCCTTATTGTGCTCTACGAGTTTCACATGAAAATTGTTACGACAAAGATCCATAGCTGTTTTACGGCCAATCTTACTTCCTCCCAGGATCATAACATTTTTTATTTCCTGTTTTACTTTTCCGGTAAGTTTATAAAGTTCCTCCACGCCATTTTTGACGGTGATAAAATAAACCTGATCCCCGTCTTTAAACTGAGTATCGCCTCTGGGAATCAATGTATATTGTGTACCTATTCTCTGAATTGCAATAGGCACAAAATTAAGTTGAGGAAAAATTTCGGCAGCTTCTTTTACAGTTTTTCCTACAAAAAGTGCATTTCTTGAAAGGTTTAAGCCAATCATTGTCAGAGCCCCTTCTTCAAATTCATAGCTATCATTAAACGCCGACTGGTTTAGCAAAAGCTCTATTTCCCTTGCGGCAAGAGCCTCTGGTGAGATTAACTCGTCAATACCAAACTTCACAAAACCAATTTCTTCTTTATTATCTAGAAATTCGGTATTGGATATTCGGGCAATGGTTCTTTTTGCGCCTAACTGCTTCGCAAGAACACATACGGTAATGTTTGTCGCTTCACTTGAAGTAACTGCAATCACCATATCGGAATATTTAACCTGTGAGTCCTTTAAAATGCTAATTGAAGTGGCATCACCTTTAATAGTCCTGATATCCAGATGCGTATCAGCATACTGTAAATGGTCCCGGCTAGTGTCGATAAGCGTAATGTCCTGAGATTCAAATGAGAGTAATTTTGCCAAATGGAATCCTACTTCACCCGCTCCAGCGATAACTATTTTCATATAACAGCTTGAAATTGTAAGAAACAACAAAGGTAACTTATTATCATGAAATTCAATATTTTGAATGTTAAGAACAAATTCTCTCTTAAAATGATACAATTATACCATAACATGTATCTTTGAAAAAAAATTAAAGATGAGTAAGAAAATTACTCCATATAAAGGTTCTGAATTAAGAAAGAAACAGGTAGAGAAGATGTTTGATAAGATATCAGGCAACTATGACGGACTTAACCGGGTTATTTCCCTTGGAACCGATGAAAAATGGCGGCGCAAAGTGGTGGCTCTTGTCAAATCCCGGAAGCCGAAAAGCATTCTGGATATTGCTACTGGCACAGGCGATCTTGCTATAAAAATGGTGGATTCCGAAGCTGATAAAATTGTAGGTTTAGATCTTTCGGAAGGTATGCTGGATGTAGGACGAAAGAAAATACGAAAGCAAAACCTGGAAGGAAGAATAGAAATGATACAAGGAGACTCTGAAGCCCTTCCTTTTGAAGACAATTCCTTTGACGCAATAACAGTTGCTTTTGGAGTAAGAAATTTTGAAAACCTGGAAAAAGGTTTAAGAGAAATTTTTAGAGTTTTGAGGCCCGGCGGAATTTTTGTAATTCTGGAAACTTCAGTTCCAACAAAATTCCCATTTAAACAGGGTTATACACTATATTCTAATCTGGTTCTACCCCTGGTTGGAAAAATCTTTTCTAAAGATCAGGAAGCCTATTCCTATCTCAGCAAAAGCGCTGCCAGTTTTCCCTATGGAGCGGCATTCAACAATATTTTAAAGAAAACGGGGTTTACTAACATAGAAGATAAACCACAAACTTTTGGTGTTGCCACTATCTATGTGGCTTCAAAATAATATTATGAAAAGAATTCTTGTCATCTCCTTTTTCCTACTCTGCTCCCAGTTTTCTAATGCTCAAATTTTTGGAGACCAGATCCTGAACAACGAAAATTTTGATGCCCAACGCTTATCCTGGGGATATTTTCTCGGGTTTAACAGCTATGATTTTCATTTTGATTATCAGGAATATGACCCCAATCCCGTAACAGGACAGGATTTTAGGGTAGAGTCCAGAATTGGCTTTAATGTTGGATTAATAGGGAATTTAAAATTGGGAAGCAACCTGGATTTACGACTTGAACCGGGAGTAAGCTTTAATACCAGGGGATTCCAGGCTCTTAAAGCCGATGCGAGTACATTTCGGGAAGTTAATTCGACCTATGTACATATTCCTTTACTGCTAAAGTTTTCTACAGACAGGCTGAATAACTTCAAACCTTTTGTGGTGGGGGGATTATCTACCTCCATTAACCTTTCCAGTAACGAAAATAATCCTGATGGATACAATGAAGGACAATTCCGCATGAAGACTAACACTTATTATTATGAAATTGGTTTTGGAATAGATCTTTATCTACAATATTTTAAGCTTAGTCCCAGCATTAGAGGTGTGTTTGCAATTAATGATGAGTTGGTGCAAGATGAAATTCCCGGAGAATTATTTACAGGAAATGTAGATAAAATGACCTCCAGAGCAATATTCTTGAATTTTACTTTCCAGTAATATCACCCTCTTTTAAATTCGCTTAAAATAATTGCTGTAGCAGTTGCGACATTAAGGCTTTCTGTTGAAGACGACTTGCCAAACTGTGGTATACCTATCCGCTGGGTAACATATTTCTCTACTTCTGTAGAAATACCATTTGCTTCATTGCCCATCACCAGAATTCCTTTACCAGGTAAACTGGTTCTATAAATATTTTCCGCCTCCATAAAAGTTCCCAGGATAGGAAGAGATTCGGGACGACCCAAAAAATATTCGGTTAAATCCATATACGCCATTGAAACTCTTGCTATGGACCCCATTGTAGCCTGTACCACTTTGAGATTATAACAGTCCACTGTATCTTTTGAACATACAATTTTGTCAATCCCAAACCAATCACACAATCTGATAATCGTCCCAAGATTACCGGGATCCCGCACTCCATCTAAGACAAGAATTAATTTATCATAATCAGGAACGAAAACTTCCGGGATTTTAAAAATACCAAGTGCAGTTTGAGGTGTTTTTAAAAAGCTCATCTTTTTCAGATCTGCAGATCCTACTTCTACAAACTTTTCTTCAGGAGCATTAAAAATATGCTCTTCAGAAAAAAGTAGATGAAGTTCTGTTTCAGAAGACAGCAGTTCTGAAATTGTTTTTTTTCCTTCGGCTACAAAAAGGCCGCTGGTCCTACGATTCTTTTTTTGCGCCAGGCTTTTAATTAACTTTAATTGGTTTTTACTAACCATACAAAAGATGTATTTTTGAAGCATTAATTAGCGCTATTTGAAACGCATCCTCGCAAAAATATCATTATTTATTCTAACCATAGCTCTATTTGCCTCCTGTAACGCTGTAAAACGTCTGGAGTCTGAGGAATCCTTACTTACAAAGAATGATATTTTCTTAAATGGAGAAAGGATTAACGAAAGTAGGATTTACAATCAGCTTTATCAAACACCCAATTCCAAACTTCTAGGGTTTCCTTTACAACTGCACTTCTACAACCTTGCCCGCCCCAACATTGACAGTATTTTAAGCGACAAATTTCTTCAGAATGATCAAAGAAGGGAAAGATTGGAAGGACTGCTTTCCCGAAAACAACTTGATAGTTATATTAAATCCAGAATAGATTTTAATCAATGGATCAAAAGAACAGGGGAAGCACCAGTAATAGTGAATCAGGAAGATACTGAAAGATCTGTAAACCGGCTGGAATCCTGGTATTGGAATAATGGCTGGTTTAACGTGGAAACAGAATATGAAATTATACCTTCAGAAAAAAAAGAGAAAAGAGCCAAAGTTGAATATTATGTAGAAACCAGCACTCCTTATACAATAGATTCTATTAAAACAGATATTGATTCTGAAGTATTAGATTCGATTTACGAAAGGTATAAGGATGAATCATTAATAATTCCCGGCACACAGTATCGAACATTAGACTTTAATGCGGAAAGGGACAGGCTCACAAACCTTTTCCGAAATAATGGAGTTTACAATTTTGATCAGGAATATATAACATTTGATGCAGATACTATCAATACAGACTACAAGGTTAATACTACTATAATTATCCCCAACCGACTGGGGCCTAATGAGGATTCTACTTACCGCGTCCCTTTTAAAGTGCACGAAATAAGCAAAGTGAATGTATTTACAGATTATAAATACGCTAATCGTAATGAATCTGTAACAGATAGCGCCCAGGTGGAAAATTTCACCATCTACAGTTTTGATGAAATGGAATATAAGCCTGAAGCAATTATTGATGCTATCTTTATAAGACCCGGAAGAACCTTTAGTGATATTGCAAGAACCCGTACTTACAATCGTCTAAATTCCCTCCGGAACTTCAAGTATCCTAATATCCAGTACACGCAAGATCCGGAAGATACGACAAACACAGATTTAATTGCCAATATCTTTCTAACCCCTCAGCCAAAGTACTCCCTCGGGTTCGATTTTGATGTGTCTCAAAGTAATATTCAAAAATTTGGGATAGGCTTTGGAGGCTCTTTGTTAATCAGAAATATTTTTGGCGGTGCTGAAAACCTTGAAATTTCAGGAAGGGGAAGTGTAGGATCTTCTACAGATGCAGCCGCCAGCAAAGATGATGACCGGTTTTTTGACATTTCAGAAATTGGAGCAGACCTTAAGCTTACTTTTCCAAGGATCTCCCTTCCTTTTGAAACAGAAAGATTTATTCCCAGGTATATGTCGCCATTTACCTCTCTCAGCCTGGGTGTAAGTACTCAAAACAATATTGGACTGGACAAACAAAATCTTTCCTCTATTCTTAACTATAGATGGACTCCCTCGCGCCAGCTTACAAACCGGGTGGACTTGGTGAACCTGCAATACGTAAGAAACCTGAACACTGATAATTACTTCAATGTCTATCAGAATTCTTATAGCGAGTTAAATAATATTGTACAATCTGCAAACGTAGTTACCAGCCCCGATTATCTAAATAACAACGGACGCCTGATAATTCCGCAAGGCGCCGAGAGTTTTATTGAATCTGTTAATGATGATGACAATACCACGAGCGGCCTTACCCCTGGCCAACGGCAAAATGTAATCAATATAAGGGAACGAAAAAATAGGTTGACAGAGAATAATTTAATCCTGGCATCAAATTACACTTACCTATGGAACACCAAGGAAAACCTCTATGATGAAGAATTTACAAGGTTCCGCTTCAAGATAGAAGTTGCAGGAAATTTGTTATCTGCTGTTTCAGAAGTTGCAGGATTTGAAGAAAATCAGAACGGAAATAAAGAAATTCTGGGAGTTGCTTTCTCTCAATATGTAAAACCGGAAATAGATTTTATTAAACACTGGGACCTGGGAAGCAAAAACATCTTTGCACTTCGTGCTTTTGGTGGTATTGCTATTCCCTATGGTAATGCCAACAGTATTCCCTTTACCAGAAGTTTCTTTGCAGGAGGACCTAATGATAACCGTGCGTGGCAGGCATACGATTTAGGTCCTGGTAGCAGTGGTGGACGTAACGAATTTAATGAAGCGAATATGAAGCTCGCATTAAATCTTGAATATCGCTACAATCTCTTTGGTGCGCTCAATAGTGCCTTTTTTATCGATATTGGTAATATTTGGAACGTGCTTGATATTGTTGAAGACGAAGCTTCTACATTCACCTCTTTTTCAGACTTTAAAAATACTGCCGTGGGAAGTGGAATAGGATTAAGGTACGACTTTAATTTTTTTGTATTACGTTTTGATGTTGGTTTCAAAACCTACGATCCTGCCAAGCCTATCGGGCATAAATGGTTTCAGGAATACAATTTTAACCACGCCGTTTACAATGTGGGGATCAATTATCCTTTCTAAGCCAACAAATTTTCTTATTTTTGTTATCCTAATTAACTAAAATTATGAGTCATAACATTAAACCCGGCGTAGCCACAGGAAAAGAAGTACAGGAAATATTTAAATATGCAAAGGAAAAGGGCTTCGCTCTACCTGCAGTAAACGTAATTGGCTCCAGTAGCGCAAATGCTGTAATGGAAACAGCTGCAGAATTAAATTCTCCTGTTATCATTCAATTCTCTAATGGTGGTGCGCAATTTAACGCAGGTAAAGGTCTTTCTAATGAAAATGAAAAAGCTGCAATTGCCGGTGGCGTTGCAGGTGCTCAACATATACATGCATTAGCAGAAGCTTATGGTGCTACAGTGATCCTTCATACAGACCACTGTGCCAAAAAACTTCTTCCGTGGATCGACGGATTATTAGATGCCAGTGAAAAACATTTTGAACAGTTTGGAAAACCACTCTACAGTTCTCATATGATCGATCTTTCTGAAGAACCGATCGAAGAAAATATCGAGCTTTGTAAGAAGTATCTTGAGAGAATGAGCAAGATGGGGATGACATTGGAAATTGAACTTGGAGTAACAGGAGGTGAAGAAGATGGTGTAGATAATACAGATATCGATTCCTCAAAATTATATACGCAACCTGAAGAAGTAGCATACGCCTACGAAGAGTTAAGCAAAGTAAGCGAACAATTCACTATCGCTGCTGCCTTTGGTAATGTCCACGGAGTATACAAACCAGGAAACGTAAAACTAACGCCTATCATCCTTAAAAATTCCCAGGAATTCGTTTCCAAGAAATACGGACTAAAAGAAAATCATATTGATTTTGTTTTTCATGGTGGAAGTGGTTCTACTGTTGAAGAAATTCGTGAAGGAATTGGATACGGAGTTATTAAAATGAATATTGATACAGATCTTCAGTATGCTTATCTTGAAGGAATCCGTGATTATATGAGCAGCAAAAAAGATTATCTTTCTGCACAAATTGGAAACCCTGAAGGTTCTGATGTTCCAAATAAGAAACATTATGATCCAAGAAAATGGGTACGTGAAGGAGAAGTTACCTTTAAGGCCCGTCTAAAAAAAGCCTTTGAAGACCTAAATAACGTAAATACTTTATAACTGAATTTTCATAGAATAGCTGAAGTAAACAGAAATGCTTCAGCTATTTTTTTGATTAATTTTTTCCGGTGGATCGATGTAGTTCCGGAGAAATAAAAATTAATTGCTATGGCCTGGTTTAAGAGAACACAAAAAGGGATTCAAACTCCTACAGAAGAGAAGAAAGATGTACCCAAAGGTTTATGGTATAAGTCGCCAACGGGAAAAATTGTAGATGCAGAACAACTGGAAAGCAATTTTTATGTGAGTCCGGAAGATGGTTATCACGTAAGAATTGGAAGCAACGAATATTTCAAGATTCTCTTTGATGATAATGAATTTGAAGAACTTGATAAGAATATGACTTCCAAAGACCCTCTGGAATTTACAGACACCAAGAAATATACTGAAAGATTAAAAGCTGCCCAGGATAAAACAGGGCTTAAGGACGCTGTTCGAACTGCTGTTGGAAAATCAAAAGGTAAAGACCTGGTGATTGCCTGTATGGATTTTCAATTTATTGGGGGTTCTATGGGATCTGTGGTTGGGGAAAAAATTGCCCGTGCTGCAGAATATTCGTTAAATAACAGGGTTCCTTTTATGATGATTTCAAAATCTGGAGGTGCCAGAATGATGGAAGCTGCACTATCCTTAATGCAAATGGCCAAGACTTCAGTAAGGCTGGCTCAACTTGCAGATGCCGGAATCCCGTATATTTCACTGGCCACAGATCCTACCACAGGTGGTACCACAGCATCTTTTGCCATGTTGGGAGATATAAATATTTCTGAGCCTGGAGCATTAATTGGCTTTGCAGGACCAAGAGTGGTAAAAGATACTACAGGAAAAGACCTACCAAAAGATTTTCAGACTGCAGAATTCTTAAAGGAACATGGTTTTCTTGATTTTATTGTAAAACGTTCCGAACTTAAAAACCAGGTAAACCTTTATCTGGATTTAATTGGTAACCAACCAGTGCGAGTATAAAAATAAATTATCACCCTCAGTAGGTTTTATTTCATAAAGTAGTATATTTGCCGCCTGGTAGAAAAACTGCCAATACATAAAAATCATTAAAATTAATATTGGAATGTATTTAAGCAAAGAGAGTAAAGAAGAAATCTTCGAAAAACACGGTCAGAATAAAAATGACACGGGTTCTGCAGAAGGTCAGATTGCATTGTTCACTTACAGAATTGCTCACCTTTCTGAGCATTTGAAGAAAAATCGTAAAGATTATAATTCAGAGCGCTCACTGGTTATGCTGGTTGGTAAAAGAAGAAGTTTACTTGATTACTTAATGAAGAAGGATATCATGAGATACCGAGCCATCATTAAAGAATTAGGATTAAGAAAATAAATTTCAAGGGGGCTTTATGCCCCCTTTTTTATATCTTTAAAAGTAGTTTTTGCTTTTAGATTTAAAAATTGTCACCTCGAGCATCGTCGAGAGGTAGTTTTTCATTGGTCTATCATACTTCACACACAACAACACACACCGGCCGTCCGGAAAAGGCGGAGACCATTGTTTAACAAAATATCCGGAACTGTTCCGGTTTAGAATTCAAAAAATTATGATTCCACAAACATTTAAAGAGGTTATCGATTTAGGAGATGGCAGAACCATCTCTCTCGAAACCGGAAAATTAGCAAAACAGGCCCACGGGTCGGTTGAGCTAAGAATGGGAAACGCAGTACTTCTTTGTACCGTAGTATCTTCCCACACACCAACAACTATGGATTTTTTCCCGTTAACATTAGATTATCGTGAAAAATTCGCAGCCGCAGGACGTTATCCTGGTGGCTTTTTTAAAAGAGAAGCTCGACCAAGTACAGAAGAGATTCTGGTAATGAGATTGGTGGATAGGGTTCTGAGACCACTATTCCCTTCAGATTATAAATTTGAGACTCAGGTGATGATTCAGCTAATGTCTCATGATGAAGAGGTGATGCCAGATGCTTTGGCCGGTTTGGCTGCATCTGCCGCTATTCAGTTATCTGATATTCCTTTTGAAACCCCTATTTCTGAAGCAAGAGTTGCCCGTATTAACGGTGAATTTGTTATCAACCCAAGCCGATCACAATTGGCAGAATCAGACATCGACATGATAGTTGGTGCTTCTGCAGATTCTGTGATGATGGTAGAAGGTGAAATGAAGGAGTGCAGCGAAGAAGAAATGGCAGAAGCTATTAAATTTGCTCACGAAGCTATCAAAACACAGATTGAAGCACAGGTGAGACTGGCTGAAGCTTTCGGAAAAAAAGAACCACGTGAGTACGAAACTGCAAGAGAAGACGAAAGTATTCAGCAGAAAGTTCACGATGCTGCATATCAGAAAATATATGATACTGCCAAAGCAGCTAAAGCTAAACATGACCGTAGCGCTGCATTTTCAGAAATAAAAGAAGAAGTAAAAGCACTCTTTTCTGAAGAAGAGCAGGAAGAAAACGGAGCTCTTATTTCTAAATATTACAAAGCCACTCATAAAGCCGCTATCCGAGATTTAACTTTAAAAGAAGGAATTCGTTTAGATGGAAGAAAGACTGATGAAATTCGTCCTATCTGGACTGAAGTTGATTATCTCCCTTCTACACATGGTTCGGCTATTTTCACAAGGGGAGAAACTCAGGCGCTGGCAACGGTAACTTTGGGGACTTCAAGAGAAGCAAACCAGGTAGACCTTCCAACCCACCAGGGCGAAGAAACTTTCTACCTACACTATAACTTCCCTCCTTTTTCCACAGGAGAAGCATATCCTTTAAGAGGAACTTCAAGAAGGGAAATAGGACACGGAAATTTAGCACAGCGTGCGCTTAAAAACATGATTCCTGCAGATTGCCCTTACACAGTAAGAGTAGTTTCTGAAGTTTTAGAATCTAACGGTTCTTCTTCTATGGCAACGGTATGTGCCGGAACAATGGCACTTATGGATGCCGGAATTAATCTTAAAAAGCCGGTTTCAGGAATCGCAATGGGATTAATTTCCCAGGGAGATGACTACGCCGTACTTTCTGACATCTTAGGAGATGAGGATGCTTTAGGTGATATGGACTTTAAAGTAACCGGTACAGCAGACGGAATTACTGCCTGCCAGATGGATATTAAAGTTAAAGGTCTTTCTTATGAAATTTTGGTAAAAGCTTTAAAACAAGCAAGAGCCGGAAGATTACATATTCTTGATAAACTTGCTGAAAGTATTTCTGAACCAAGCCAGAGTGTTAAAGCTCACGCCCCAAAAATTATTACCAGAACGATACCTGGTGAATTCATTGGTGCATTAATTGGACCTGGAGGAAAAGTTATTCAGGAACTTCAGAAATCTACCGGAACCGAGATCGTCATTAACGAAGTAGACGAGCAGGGAGTTGTTGAAATTCTTGGAACCAACCAGGAAGGAATAGATAAAGTACTTGCAAAAATAGACTCTATCCTATTTAAGCCTGAAAAAGGTAGTGTTTACGAAGTAAAAGTGATCAAAATCCTTGATTTTGGTGCAGTTGTAGAATATGTTGATGCTCCGGGTAACGAAGTTTTATTACATATTTCTGAACTAGCATGGGATCGTACGGACAACGTTACTGATGTTGTAAACCTTGGCGACGTGATAGACGTTAAGTATTTTGGAGTTGATCCTAAGACCAGAAAGGAAAAAGTATCGCGTAAAGCTTTACTGGACAAACCTGAAGGATACCAGGCAAGACCACCAAGAGATAACGACCGTAACGACAGAGGTCGTGACAACAGAGGATCTCGTGACAATCGTGGACGTGATGACCGCAGCAGAGGAAGAGATCGCAAGAATGATGATTAATTCCTTCTGAATTATATATTGCAAATGCCTCTGGAGAAATTCAGGGGCATTTTTTTTGATCTCACGCAAAAATATTGGAATTCTAGATTTTGAATGACCTACCAAAAATGGCAAATATCGATCTGCTTTTAAGAGCTAGTTTTAATGACACTCCGAAAATGACAGTTATCGTCTTTAAAGCCCAGAGCCAAAGGCTATTTTTTTTGACTCCTTATAATCCAGGGATCTAAGTGTTGTTCTGACAAATTGTAATTGGCAGATTACTTTCAATAAGGAAAACAACTTTTTTTGTTTCTTCAGAAAATGGATTCCGCTAACCAAAATATGATCTCTATCATTTTTTAAGGCACAAGATCTTATTATTTTAATTGATGCTAACTGCTAAACCTTTTTAATATGAAACGTCTTTTAGTCCTATGCCTGCTTTTGCCAATTATATCCTGTGTAGATAAGAATAAAAATGAAACCGCCAAAGGCAATTTTGATGAGGAGGAGTATCAACTTTTGACAGATGCAAAAACTTTTTTTGATCCCCTGTCTACTGTAGAAATGCAAGAACCTGATCCCAATGCAGTACAATTGGGTAAACATTTATATTATGACAAGCGCTTGTCGGGAGAGGGAAATATCAGCTGTAATTCTTGCCACAACCTCAAGACCTATGGGGTGGATAATGAACGGTTTTCTCCCGGAGATGTCGAAGGAACATTCGGAAACCGAAATTCACCAACGGTGCTTTATGCTGCTTTGCACAAAATGCAGTTCTGGGATGGTCGTGCCGAAACTGTAGAAGAACAGGCCGCGGGTCCCATTTTAAATCCTATAGAACATAACATTAAAGAGGAACAACAACTTGTAAAACGTTTGGAAGAAGTTGAATTATACCAGGAGCTGTTTTCTAAAGCTTACGGGGAGGAAGGAATTACTTTTGAAAATATACTTAACGCAATTGGAGCTTTTGAAAGGACGCTAATGCCGGAAAGTCGTTTTGACAAATATTTAGAAGGGGATGAATCTGCACTTGAAGAAAAGGAAAAACGAGGACTCCGCGGTTTTATTGATGCCGGTTGCGTTACCTGCCATAGCGGGGTCGCTATGGGCGGACAGATGTTTCAAAAATTTGGATTATATGAAGACTATTGGAAACATACAAAATCGGAAACAATTGATTTGGGACTATATGAAATTAGCGAAAATGAAATGGATAAGTATTTCTTTAAGGTCCCGGGATTAAGGAATATCGAGCACACTCACCCCTACTTTCATGATGGCTCTGTAGAAGATCTAAATAAAGCTGTGGAAATAATGGCAGAGCTCCAAACAGCCAATGATCTGTCTGAAAAGGAAATCGATGAAATTATAGCTTTTATGAAGAGCCTTTCTGCCGATGTTCCCGAAGAGGTGAAACAATCTCCTTTTGAATAAATGTAAGACGGAATTTAAATGTACTCGTAAAATGGCAATTATTAACCCGCAAGATCTTATTGTTCGGAAAAAGAACTAAGATCCCTGCGTTAAAAAAGAGTCAGAATCAAGCTAGAAATTAAGAAATATTCTGATTTTTAAATTATAAAATTTAAATGCCAATTATCGACCTCTAAAATTTAATTTAAATTTTAAATGACGCTCCAAATTTGGCAATTATCATCATTACATCTGAAAGGCAGAGCCTCCTTTAATCCTCTGATAATTTAAACTTTTAGTAACTGAGAAATTCATAACTAAGAACAGCAACAAAATTCAAACAATAAACAAAAACAAATTTTGAACGATGTCTTAAAATGTCAATTATCGACATGCAGTGCGTAACTTACAACTCCATGATTGATATCCATTATTTTATTTTTTGCGTTAGGGATTGGAGTGGAAAGCCCGCAGCGACTGGAAGGAGTGAGGACTTGAAGCGGAAAGCCCGGCCCGAAGGGCAACGTCCATAAAAAAGTTTTAAGGTTTTTTGTAACATTTCGACTACTCCTTACGTATAAACTAATACAAGAGCTATTCACATTATAAATCCAAGGAGAAGATAGATGAGACAACTTAAGATTACGAAGCAGGTAACTAACCGGGAAACTGCTTCGCTGGATAAGTATTTGCAAGAAATTGGTAAGGTTGATTTAATTACTGCCGACGAAGAGGTAGAATTGGCTCAGCGAATTAAAGCGGGTGATGACCGTGCTTTGGAAAAATTGACTAAAGCGAATTTACGTTTTGTGGTTTCGGTTGCAAAACAGTATCAAAATCAGGGATTAACACTTCCCGATTTAATTAACGAAGGAAATTTGGGACTTATTAAAGCTGCGAAACGTTTTGATGAAACACGTGGTTTTAAATTTATTTCGTACGCCGTATGGTGGATTCGCCAGTCCATTTTACAGGCTTTGGCAGAGCAGTCGCGTATTGTGCGTTTGCCGCTAAACAAGATTGGTTCTATTAACAAGATCAACAAAACTTTTGCTTTTCTTGAGCAGTCTCACGAGCGTCCACCTAGTGCTGAAGAGATCGCAAAGGAACTGGACATGACGATTAATGACGTTAAGGAATCTATGAAGAATTCCGGACGTCACGTATCTATGGACGCGCCTTTAGTTGAAGGGGAGGATTCTAACCTGTACGATGTACTTCGTAGTGGTGAGTCGCCAAACCCAGACAGAGAGTTGCTACATGAGTCGCTTAGAACTGAAATTGAGCGTGCTTTGGAAACTTTGACTCCGCGTGAGGCTGATGTGATTCGTCTTTACTTTGGATTGGGAGACCAACATCCAATGACGCTTGAAGAAATTGGCGAGACTTTTGATCTAACACGTGAAAGGGTTAGACAGATTAAGGAAAAAGCTATTAGAAGATTGAAACATACTTCCAGAAGTAAGATTTTAAAAACTTACTTAGGATAAAATATTTAAGATGACAACAGTTTAGCTGCGGAGTGATGACCGTGGCAGAAATAACTGTTCGTTTTTTGATTGATGAATGACCCCGGAGTGATGACCGGGGTTTTTTTATGCCCGCAGCTCATTAGGCCACAACGTTACAGAAACTAAATTTTTGTTAATCATTCCTGCACCGCTTCATTAATTCTATAATTCTGCGTAATTTATCTTTAAAAAATTAATGGGAAAACAGCAAAAAGTTTTGGTCGCAGGAGCGTCTGGCTCATTGGGACTGGAAATAGTGAAGATTCTTAATGCACAGGGCCGGCCTGTGCGCGCCCTTACAAGTTCTGATGAAGGAGAAGAAAAATTAATTCCGTATACGAATGACATTTGGAAAGCCGATGCCAGCAACAGCGAGGAAGTTGCTAATATTACTGAAGGTGTGGGTACTGTAATTTCGGCTTTGGGAAATAGCGTTAGCCTCTTTACACCTAATGAGAAATCTTTTTATAAAATTGATTTTGAATCTAATCAAAATATCCTGCGTGATGCCGAAAAGAATGGCGTAAAAAGGTTTGTCTATACCTCTATAAAAGGAGCCGATGTAGAAAAAGATTTTGCTGTAGCCCGCTCCCATAAATTATTTGAGCAGGCGCTGCAGGGCTCAGATCTTGACCATACTATTATACGTCCTGTTGGATTCTTTTCTGGCCTTAATGACCTTATTATTATGGCAAAAAGAAAGGTTATTCCCATAATTGGGGATGGTAGTGCAAAAACTAATAGTATACATCATGCAGATCTCGCTAAAGTTATTTGCAGCTATGTAGATGAAGGGCCTGACGTAATTGAGGTAGGTGGTCCAAAAATCCATACCCGCCTGGAAATGGCAGAGATGATCCAGGATACCATAGGCGGCCAGATCGTAAAAGTACCAGAAGTGATAGCAGACATAGGTTTAAAGCTGCCCAATTTTTTCGAAGATATCCACGAGAAACTGGACTATTTTAAATATGTTACTACCACAGATATGCTTGGTGAAAAAAACGGTGATATAAACTTTAAAGAATATTTAGCTAATCTAGATAAAAATCAATTGCCTTAATGTCTCAACAATATGATGCAATTATAGTAGGAAGTGGATCTAACGGATTGGCTGCGGCCATTCATCTTCAGCAGAAAGGTTTAAAAACTGCCATTTTTGAACAGGCCTCTTCCCCAGGGGGTTCCACCAGAACCGAGGAAGTAACATTGCCAGGGTTTAAACACGATATTGGCTCTGCAATTTTGCCTATGGGCGTGGCCTCTCCATTTTTCAGAGAATTACCTCTTGAAGAGCACGGTCTGGAATGGATCTATCCTGATATTCCATATTCCCACCCTTTTGCCGATGGCACGGCGCTGGCCTGTTATAAAGATATAGACCAAACAGCAGCACAATTGTACAAAGATGAAAATGCTTATAAAAAGCTCTTTAAACCCATTGTAGAGAAATGGCCTCAACTGGAGAATAATCTACTTGGGCCCTTGTCCTTTCCAGATCACCCTGTTGAATTGGTGAAATTTGGACTAAAAGCTCTACCATCGGCAAAAATGCTGGTGAACCATTATTTTAAAGAGGACAAAAGCAAAGTCTTTTTTTACGGATCTGCCGCACATTCCACCTTACCGCTGCATACAATAGCTTCAGCTTCATTTGGACTGGTATTAAGCACCATGGCTCATAAATTCGGTTGGCCATTTCCAAAAGGTGGCGCAGGAAAATTTGTTGAAGCCCTTCTCTCCTACTATAAATCTTTGGGAGGGGAACTTTTTCTAAATAAAAAGGTGGAGGACGTAAACGAGCTTCCCAAAGCAAAGGCATATCTTTTTGATGTCACCCCTGAACAACTTTTAAAAATAAAAGGAACCAATTTCCCTTCGCTATACCGCAAAAGAATGAAAAATTACAACTACGGTGCCGGTGTTTTTAAAATTGACTGGGCCTTAAGTGAACCGATTCCCTTTACAAACGAAAAATGCCGAAAATCGGGTACTGTGCATCTTGGTTTCACTAAAGAAGAGATGGAAGAATCTGAAGATTCCATCCATAATAACCGGCTAAGCGATACTCCCTACGTTCTCGTTGCGCAACACTCTATTTTCGACGACACCCGCGCTCCGCAAGGCAAACATACGGCCTGGGCATATTGCCATGTTCAGAACGGAAGTACACAAGACTTTACGAAACAAATAGAAGACCAGATTGAAAGGGCTGCCCCGGGATTTAAAAATTGTATTCTCTCTAAAACCACGATGAATACACACCAACTGGAAGTGTTTAATCCAAATATTGTTGGTGGTGACATTAATGGTGGAAAACAGGATATTACCCAACTTTTCACAAGGCCAATAGCTAAAATCTCACCATATTCCACACCCAATCCCAATGTATATATCTGCTCCTCTTCTACACCTCCGGGAGGTGGCGTACATGGAATGTGTGGCTACAATGCAGCAAAAAAAGTAATTAAAGATCATTTTAAGGATTTAAGCTAAAAATAATCTGGATAATGTTTAAGCCTGAGCTTTGAACATTTCTTAAAATTTCTATTTTTGGAGAAATTCTAAAATCTCTTTATGCGCTTTGCCATTAGTTACGTAAGTACCGTTAACCCAAAACTTTCGAAAATTGAAATCCAGGAAGCTTTAGACTTTAGTAAGAACTGGAACAACGACCATAATATTACTGGTATTCTTCTATATTCCCAGGGCAACTTTTTCCAGGTATTGGAGGGCGAGGAACAATTACTAAAATCCCTTTTTAGCAGAATAAAGGCTGACGAACGTCATAAAGATGTTATAACCCTTTTTAAAAGAGAAATTCCTAATGTTAAGTTTGATGGTTACGAAGCCGATTTTATTTCGGTAGATGAACGGCATAATTTTTCACAAATGGAATCTTACCTGAGCCATGTGGACAATTTAAATCCTGCCATACAAAGTTCTGTAAAGTACATCTTAAAAAACTTTACAGAAGGCATCAAATAAGTATTATCTTGTTATTTTTGCTTTTATTCTTATAAGCATATTTATGACAACGAAACTTATTGCCCCTTCCCTACTTGCTGCAGATTTTGGTAATCTCCAGCGGGATATAGAAATGGTGAATTCGAGTGAGGCAGATTGGTTTCATATCGATATTATGGACGGGGTTTTTGTTCCGAATATTTCCTACGGAATGCCAGTCCTGGAAGCAATTAAAAAGCATGCAAAGAAGACCCTGGATGTACACCTTATGATCGTTGATCCCGACAGGTACATTAAAGACTTTGCAAAGTTGGGCGCTGATAATCTTACTGTGCACCTGGAAGCCTGTACACACCTGCACAGAACGCTACAGGTAATAAAAGCTGAAGGAATGAAAGCCGGCGTTGCGATAAATCCCCACACTAATATAGATTTACTGAAAGATGTTATAAATGATATCGACTTAGTACTTATTATGAGTGTAAATCCCGGATTTGGAGGCCAAAGCTTTATAGAAAACACCTATAAAAAAATCAGGCAACTGAAGGAGCTGATTGTCACTCATAATGCTGATACGCTTATCGAAATTGATGGCGGTGTTTCAGATAAAAATGCTGCCGAACTTTGTAAAGCCGGCGCCGATGTTCTAGTGGCAGGAAGTTTTGTCTTTAAAGCAGAAAATCAGTTGGAAACTATTCAAAATCTAAGACAACTTGCAAATTCCTGATAAACCTTACGACATTGTTATAATTGGAGCCGGCCCTATAGGCATAGCCTGTGCGCTGGAAGCAGAGAAAAAGAACCTCTCTTACGTGATCCTGGAAAAGGGATGTCTCGTTAACTCCCTTTATTACTATCCCACCAATATGACCTTCTTTTCTACTTCAGAAAAGCTGGAACTTGATAATATTCCATTTATAAGTACAAATCCAAAACCGAGAAAAGCAGAAGCATTAGAATACTATCGCAGGATTGCTACTTCCAATCAGTTAAACATCAATCTCTTTGAAAAGGTAACTTCCGTAGAGAAAAAGGAAAAGAAAAATATAATTGTGGAGACGGAAAAAGCTGCTTATAACACTCGAAATGTTATTGTGGCTACGGGTTTCTACGATATTCCGAATTATATAAATATTCCGGGAGAGGATTTGCCTAAAGTTTTTCACTACTATGGCGACCCACACTACTATGCAACAAGAAAAACCGTGGTGGTTGGAGCCAGTAACTCTGCTGTAGATGCTGCTTTGGAAATCTATAGAAAAGGAGGAGAAGTGACAATGATCGTAAGGAAACCCGAAATTGGAAGGCGGGTTAAATACTGGGTAAGGCCAGATATTGATAATCGTATAAATGAAGGTAGTATTAAAGCCCACTTTAATGCCACTCTAACAGAAATTAGAGAAGATGAAGTGGTTATTGAAACACCTCAGGGAACCGAAGTTCTTGAAAACGACTTTGTGCTGTTAATGACCGGTTATCGACCTAATTTCGATTTTCTTCAGGATATGGGAATTGAATTATCTGATGATGGTAAGCGAATCCCGAAGTATAATCCACAGACAATGGAAACAAATATTCCTGATATTTACCTTGCCGGCGTGGTTTGCGGTGGTATAGAAACCCACAAATGGTTTATAGAAAATTCCAGGGTTCATGCAAAAATGATATTGGAAAATATTGCTACAAAAAGTTAGGCATCACCTTAAAAAGATGATGCCTTAAATTTGGCAATTATCGGCAATAATTATGTAAAAGGAGTAAAATCCCTTGGCTCATGCTGTACGGTTACCCATTGCAGCCGTGTAAATTCTTCCAGGACAAAATCTCCGTTAAAACGTCCTAGTCCGGAGCCTCTTTCGCCTCCAAAAGGAGCGTTTGGTTCGTCATTTACGGTTTGGTCGTTCACGTGGATCATTCCGGTTTCCACTTTTCGTGCAAAAGCTACTCCGCGGGCGATATTTCTGGTAAATACTGCTCCACTTAAACCGTGCGGTTTGGAATTTGCAATTTTAAGCGCTTCTTCTTCCGAAGAAACTCTTATAACAGGTGCCACTGGTCCAAAAATCTCATTATCGGCTATTGGCATATCATCCTTTACATTATCTAAAATTGTTGGTTCAAGAACATTACCTTTGGCTTTACCGCCAATTCTAAGAATCGCCCCGTCACTGGTACTGTCATTCACATCTTTTAAAATTCGTTCTACCTGGTCGTGATCTATTAATGGTCCAACAGTAGTCTCTTTATCTGAAGGATCTCCAAACTTTAACTGTTTGGTCTTTTCAACAAACTTCTCTACAAATTCATCTGCAATTTTGAAGTCGACAACAATTCGGTTTATTGACATACAAATCTGACCCTGATGCATAAATTTTCCGAAGACAGCGGCATCTACAGCATCGTCTATATTAGCATCGTCCAGCACTACAAATACATTATTACCACCAAGTTCCAGAGATGTCTTTTTAATGGCTTCCCCGGCAAGTTTTCCAATATTCTTCCCGACAGGAGTAGAACCGGTAAAGGAAATAAGCTTGGAGTCGGGATGAGAGACAAAGTGATCGCCTATAGAAGATCCTTTTCCAATCACGACATTAAAAACACCTTTGGGAAGACCTGCTTCTTCGAAAATTTTAGCTGCAAGGATTGCACCCGTTACAGGAGTATCTGAAGATGGTTTTAAAACAATAGCATTTCCAGTGGCCAGAGCCGGTGCAATGGAACGCATAGAGAGGTTCAAAGGAAAATTCCACGGACTAATAATTCCTATTACACCCAATGGTTTTCTATAAGCACGACTTTCTTTTCCCGGAGTAATTGAATCGAATATGAAACCGTGCATTCTGGTGGGGAAAGATGCAGCTTCCTTCATGATGCCCAGAGTAATTTTTATTTCCGTTTCTGCTTTTACACGGGTGCTCCCGGCTTCTTTTATAAGCCATTCTACAATTTCCTCTTTTCGCTGGGTAAGTATTTGTATTGCTTTTTGAATAACTTCTGCTCTTTCCTGCGGAAGGGCTTTGCCCCACTCTTCCCCTGCTTTCTTTGCCGCAACATGAGCAGCATCTACATCATCTGCATTTGCTCCCTTGATCGTATTGATCTCGGAATTGTCATACGGATTGATGTTTTTAATAGTAGCGTCATCATTACCATTCTGCCAATTTCCACCGATGAACTGTTGATTAAGATTCGTGTACTTTTCCATAAATTTTTATTTATAAAGTATGGAAAAGCAGAAGAAATAGCAGTTAAGAAACTGGTAATTTAATGTTTTTTAGCAATAGTTGAAAGCCCTCCTTCATAGAAACACCTGAAAGGAGATCAGCAGCTTAACTGTTACATTAGCACTACATCGGAATCATTAGTGGGTTTACTTGCGCTTAAAAGTTTGCCGTAAAATTCAAGATCGCATTGCATACCTTTATAAGAATCCTCCAGCCATTCCACTACCTGGGTATCGGGAATAGTATGTACATAAATATCTGGGTATATGGATGTTGGGGAAGAGCGGTTGATTCCCACTTCCAACACTCCTTTTTCCTTATTATAATGAACAAATTTCGCCAGAAAATTATGTTTAATCAGTTCCACGATATCCTGAGAAAGTTCCTTTCCGGAAGCGCAATCGTTAATTCGCTGCTTTACCAATTCCTGTAATGAGGATTTAATCTCCCCGGTTTTAATGTATGAAACCATAATATTGAAGTTGTTAAAATAATGAACAAAAAAAGGTATACCGTTTAAATAATTAAAAACCAATAGATATTTCCTCTAATGTAGACAAAAAAATGAGGTAAGAAATCTATCTACACAATTTTAAAATGTTAATTATCAAATACTTAATTTCAATAATGATCAAACAACAGGAAATAGGACATTCGCTTTTTACAAATAGCCTTATTATTAAATCTTTAATGTTACCTTATTTATAAATATCACTGAAATAAAAAAGCGGCCCTTTTTAAAAAGCCGCTTTTGAAAAGTGTACAAAATAGGTGTTAATGCATTAATACAACTTCAGAATTTCTTTCAAAATCATTCCTGTTCAAAAGTCTTCCGTAGAATTCAAAATCTGAATCCTGAACTCCGCAGGAGCTTATAATTTTTTCTTCGGCATCGTCAAGCTTGTACTTGTAAACCTTAATCTTAGGATAAGCTGTCTCAGAATTTTCATTTCTATCTTCTATACCAATCTCGATATTTCTTTCAGATTTATTATAGATCACATATTTCGCCAGGAAATTGTGTTCTAAAAGTTTTATAAAATCCTGAGATAATTTACTACTGTTCCTGCATTCTTGCAGATACTGCTTTATAAGAACCCGCAGCGAAGTTTTAATTTCATTTTTATTTAAGTATGAAGCCATGATAATAGATTTATTGGTTAATATGATAAATATATTCTTTAAGCTCTTATCTTAAATATTTTTTAGTCAGGTTTAACTTGAAACCTTAAAAGAAAGGTAACAAAAAGCAGCATGAATTCCTTTACAATATTGATATACAATAAATTGCAAATACTGATTTTAAATATCGAAAACTTTTTTTTAACGAAGATTAAAATTAAAAGGATTAATAATTGTTTTAAATGAACTAACATCTAAGACAAATTATGTTGTGTATGGCGTGCTATACCAAGATATTTTAGGTAAATTATAAAAGATGTTATTTTATTCTAAAGGAAATTTCCCCGAACTATCTTTAAAGGAAAAATTATGCAAAGCCTGACTAAGAAGAATTATAAAAACGAATTTGTAGCAAATTTTAAAGGAGACCAAAGCGGTGATCTCTCTCCCCGGCAAACTCCTGGTGTTCTTTATAGCAAAGCTATCCCTACCCCTGTACCTGAGCCTAAACTATTGGCCTGGACAGAAGATCTTGCTCAGGATTTAGGAATTTTAAAACCAGATAAAGAAGACGTTGAAATCCTTGCCGGAAATAAAATAACAGAATCAATGCTTCCCTATGCAGCTTGTTATGCCGGACACCAGTTTGGGAACTGGGCCGGACAATTGGGAGATGGAAGGGCAATTACATTGGGAGAATGGGAGAATAAAGGAAAAACCTGGGAACTTCAGCTTAAAGGAGCCGGACCTACACCTTATTCAAGAAGAGCAGATGGCAGGGCGGTCTTACGATCTTCGGTTAGGGAATATCTTATGAGCGAAGCAATGCATCACCTGGGGGTGCCCACGACCAGAGCTTTAAGCCTTGTTTCTTCCGGAGAAGAAATCCTGAGGGATATGTTCTATAACGGCAATCCGGAATATGAACCCGGAGCGATAGTTATGCGTACATCTTCAACTTTCCTGCGGTTTGGAAATTACGAGATTTTAGCTGCCAGGCATGAAATTAATAACCTTCAAAAGCTGGTGAATTGGACCATTGATAAGTTTTACCCTCACATCTCGGGAGAAAACAAAATTATTCGCTGGTACAAAGAAGTTATAGAAAGAACAGCCAGTCTTATGGTAGAATGGCAAAGAGTAGGATTTGTGCACGGGGTAATGAACACTGATAATATGTCTATTCTGGGGCAGACCATAGATTATGGACCTTTTTCCTTTATGGATGATTACAACCCCGGCTTTACGCCCAATACTACAGATCTACCCGGCCGCCGCTATGCCTTTGGCAATCAGCCTTCGGTTGGATACTGGAACATTGGCAAATTAGGAAACGCGCTCCTTCCTCTTTTCGACAAATCTGATGAGCTTGAAGATGCCATGCATGTCTATGAAGAGACCTTCTGGGGGAAATATTATGAGATGATGGCAAATAAACTGGGACTTGATAAGGTGGAAAAAGAAGATCAGGCGTTAGTTGCTCAATTTGAAAAAATTCTTTCCACTATTAATCCAGATATGACTATTTTTTACCAGCTACTCACTAACCTTCCTAAAGATCTTTCTAATGAAGAATCTATTCTGAATTATTTTGAAGAGAGTTTTTATGAAATTCCGAAGGGAAAAGAAAAGGCATCTTTTCTTGAATTAATTAAGAAATATCAGGACAGGTTGGAACAGAATTCTATATCAGAGAAAGAGTCACTGGGGAAAATGGAAAAAGCAAATCCGCGTTTTGTGCTTCGGAATTACCTGTTACACCAGGCTATCGAAGAACTGGAAGATGGAAAATCTGGTCTTTTTGAAAAATTAAGAACAGCACTGAAGGATCCATACTCTAAAAATCACGATGAATTCTTCAGGAAAAGACCAGACTGGGCTTCTGAAAAAGCGGGTTGTTCCATGTTGTCATGTAGCTCATAATTTTATTTTCTGAAGAACTCTTCAGGTAGAAATTTTTCCTAAAAGTTTATTTGGAAAACCGGAAGCTTTATTTTTTATGCTTCCGCAGAAGAAATATCGATATTTGCCAAAATAGGGAACGCTTCGGAGTTAAAAAAATGCCTTAATTCCTCATCTCACATAGACAAGAATTCCTCCAATGCAGTTTGAAAAATTATTTGTAATTGTATAAAGTGAACTTCTGGATAGACACATCTTCCACAAAAGAGCGTATATGCCTGCCCTGATGCGTTTGGTCGCCATTTAAATGTTGGAAAACCTTCCACTCGCCGTCTTTAAAAGAGCCTAACTCGGTTTTTAAGATACCTACGTTACCCTCACCTTCATTTAAATTCCTCATTTTTAGTGAAACACCAAAACCTGCAAAGTAAAATTCATTTTCCCCTGTCTGAATAATTAAAGCTCCGGCTGGCTCCCATTCTTCGGAAGCTGCATCGGGTTCCCAACCTAAATTAAAGGTATGTTCGGCTGTAAATTCATAGTCTCCCAGTACAAATTTTGCTTCATTTACTTCTTTATCTAATAATACCCCTTCTATTTTATTCTGCCCTCTATATTTATTTAACAGCGGTTTAATTTGATGTACAATATTATAAACTTCAGCTAACTTCTCTTCCTTTGGAGTAAAAGATGTACCGGGAATTTGCTCAATTGCAAAAGGAGAAAAACCCAGTGCCTCATAATTACCAATCGCGTATAATGCTTTGGCTGCAACGCTGTTATCAAATGTATGCTCCGGCACGAACAGGGGATTATCCTGCCTTACATACAAATCGCTCCAATGTTTAAACCGCGGATTATAAAAGTCTGGCGAATAGAAATCAATATCCGGAGAAGCTGCTCTCCACACGTCAAGAATGTGCGGCAAAGGACCCGCACTAGGATAGTCTCCAGGTTTAACATCGGGTCGATTAAGTGCCGCGTTTACAAATGTTGGCAATCCATATTCATCTTTCCCTGCAGCAGAAATTTTGTTAGTGTACTGCGCAAAATAATAAGCCATAAAAATTTCATCTGTGTGTAAGCCTTCACCAAAAACTTCTGCCCAGGTTCCCGACGTTTTAAATCCATTATTCTGCCATATTTCACGAAATTCAGGATTTAAATTATTTCTATTTTCTTTAAGGTATTGAATAAAATCTTCAGGTACTTCTTCATTAAATTTCTGGTTTGCCAGTCGACTATGATCTCTTGCAGAAGGTAGCATTCCTATTTCATTTTCCGGCTGCATTAAAACTACGGTCTGATGATTGGCATCGAATTTTTTGATATGCCGAAGCAGATGCTTATATGCATTAATTTCTACTTCTAAAGTCTCTTCAGCAAATGGCGTGAGGATTTCCTGGCTTTCCCCAACATCACTTTTTGCACGCGGAAACCGCTCCTGATTCAATTTCACCCAAGCCGGTGCATGACTGGACATACTATTTTTCCAGGCCCCAAACCAAAGAAATACTAATTTAAAATCGTGTTTTCTTGCTTCACTTATCAAATCCTGCACTAACTGATAATTAAATTTATCCTCTTCTGGTTCGAATAATTCCCAATAAACCGGTAGCAAAACAGTATTAAGATTTAATGCTTTCAGCCTTGGCCAAACAGCTTCCATAGATTCCATAGTGGTAGCAGTAGAATTACCCAATTCCCCTCCCAACATTAAGAATGGTTCTCCATTTACAACCAGCTGATGTCTATTTCCCACCTTCTGTAAATGCGGAATTTGTTCCTGTGCAAATAAATTTTGAAATGGAAGTAATAAAGCGATTATCAGCAGGGAAATAATTCTTTTCATATTGATTTTAAAATGTTTATTCTCTGAATTAATGCTTCTAATATAAGTATAATTCTCCTAAGAAATTTTGAAGCTGAAAATTTAAAGTAAAGGTCCAAAAATGAAATATCTATCATTCTTATGAGCTTTGGAAGCTTCCCCTTCTTTTAATCTCCTTCTCGTGATGGAAAAAGAAGATAACCTTATAATCAGAAGGTGAAGTTCAGACACAAAAATCCCTCCTTAATTAAAATTAAAAATTTCTCTTTTTCCTCCTGTTTTTTTAACCAAATCCCATTTTTAGTGCTAATTGTTTGTCAATTATGGTTAAATACTTTGTGGGTCATGTATCTAAAACGTAACTTGATAATAGAAGTAAGCCAAAGATAATGAGCATATTACATGCTATTCAAGAAGGAGCCTAAAAGTTTTGGAAGAAACCTACTATAAATATGAAAGAGAAAAATTTAAAAAACGTGAATAAAAAGGAGAATCCTGAAAAGGACAAAATTTCTGTGGTAGAGGAGAAACTTTCTGTAGATAAAATGAAAGTAAAAACCGGAGAAGTAAAGCTCACCAAAAAAATAGTAGAAGAAGATATTCCTCAAAATTTGACAGGTTTTGAAGAAGAAGTCGAAGTAGATGTAAAGAAGATTGGACAGATTGTGGATAAGCCTGGTGAAGCTGTAAGAACAAAAGGAGACACGACAATTTATTCAGTATACCGCGAGCAATATGTAAAACAAACGATCCTTGAAGAGGAGGTTTGGGTAACAAAAAAACGTAAAGAAAAAACTTTTAGAAGTTCAGAGAAGCTTAGACGAGAAGTGATTAACATTGAACGCAGCGGAAAAGAACCAAAAAAAGATGAATAATCAATTAACACGAATGCTTTAAATATTAACTAATCAAAATCAAAAATTATGGCAGACTTAGATGTAGAAAAAAAGAAGAATAATGACTGGTGGAAATGGCTTTTAGGAATTCTAGCCGCCATTGTAATAATTTGGATAATTGTCGAAAGCACAGATAGTGATGAGGTAGACGACATGGATGATATGGAAAACCGAATAGACACTACCACAACAACCTCATTAGAGGATGCTTCGGTAGCAAAATACGGCGACTACAGTGCTAAAGCTTAAACACACTGGTTTTTATAAACCAAGAATTGAATTATTAATTTTAAAACTAAAAAGTCATGAATAAGAGAAGAATAAACCATTTAAAGGAACTCAATAAAAGTGATTACAAAATAGCAGATGACCAACCGAATATTAATAACTGGACAATTTATGATTCCGCAGGAAAGAAAGTTGGAAAAGTAAAAGACATGCTTTTTGACGAACAAGCTCATAAAGTAAGATACATCATCACCAACCTTAAAAACGGAGAAGTTTATAGTGATGATCGAAATGTGCTAATTCCAATTGGTCGGGCACAGCTTAATACTTCCAAGGAAAGAATAATGGTTCCAAACGTTAACCAGAATCATCTGTCTACAGTTCCACAATACAGAAATACAGACACTATGACCCAGGAAGACGAGGTTGCTATCCGCAACGCCTATAGTACAGGAGGAACAACAGCAACCGCCGATACGTACGACAGAGAAACTTTCTACAGCGACGATGCTTTTGATGAAGAAAAATTCTATAATCCTGAAGCTGGACATACACGTGATAATTTAAACCACCGGGACGAAAAAGTAGATGTTATTGAAGAGGATGTTGAAGTTGGCAAGAAAGAGGTTCAAACCGGAGGCGCAAAAGTATCCAGCCGTATAGTAGAACGTCCCGTAGAGGAACGTATCAAGCTTAAGGAAGAGGATGTTAAGGTTAAACGAAATCCTGTAGACAGACCAGCAGACAGCGCAGATCTTAAAGGTAAACAGGGAAAAACCATAACAGAAACAGAAACTAAAGAGGTTCCGGTTGTAAATAAGGAAGCTCGTGTAGTTGAAGAGGTATCCCTTGAAAAAGATGTAAATAAAAAGGAAGAGGTTATTGAAGATACTGTCAAAGAAACCAAAGTTGATGTCGATAAAAACATCCACAGAAATGATAAAGACAGAACAGCCAATACCACAGAGAGGGACAGACTTGATAAAGACAAGAATAAAAATAGAAATATCTAATGTCAGATATTGTCTTGAAAAAGTAAAAACCGGTCGATTTAAATTCGACCGGTTTTTTATTTAAAACTTTATGAAATTTAGAGGAATACTCCGAATTATAACAACGACGCACGCAATTGATGCTTAGACGGAAGTTAGATAATAGATTAATTAGGGTTTAAAATTATTACCCAATATTGCTAAAGAAAATTTGTCTACAAGTAAAGGGATACACTTCTAGAAAAAACTTTATTTCAAATGATAGATAATTCGATGCACATAAACTCCCGGTTTATATAATTTAGAAATAGGATAAAAAAAATCCGCAGCTTCCACTGCGGATTTGCAATTTAAAAGTGACCCCGGCAGGATTCACCGATGTCTCAAATAGCCTATAAATACTGATAATTTTTTTCTATGTTGACGATTTGTGAACCAGAATTTTGATAACATTTGTATCGTCTTGTATAAAGGTAAGAATATTCAAGTAATTATCTACTTGTAAAAGAAACAATTGCAGATTTTTGGTTTATAATCTCCAGTTATAAAAGGTCGCCTCGCTAATGCCCATTTTTTAAGGCATACTTCCGATATATGTGTACCTGTATCTACCTATTTGAAGCTGCCTAGACTTTTGATTGTTCACGCTGTTGCGCCTCTAAAGACTCAGTAAGTAACGATATTTTATTTTCAATTATAGCTATTGACTTTTCTGGCTTTGGCTCTCTGTCATCGAAGCCGTAAATATTAAGTGAACAGCGGGTACAATAAGTTATATCCATGTCGTTAACTTTTCCGCATTCACATTCCCAAGCTTCCTTATCTTTAGAGGATAAAAGCTGCTTCTTAGTTGTTAGAGAACCTCTTTTAGGAAAAGCACTCTGTATCAGCTGAATCAATTCCTTGTAGTTTCTAGCATCCTCATTTGAGTAGTATGGGCGATCGTAAGTGCCGACATTCATTCCTCTTTTCTTTACTTCGAGATCATCGTCCTGAAGCATGATTTTCACTCGGTCAAAATTTAAAAGAAGCTCCTCTTTTATTATACTCCGTAGGTAGAAATCGACCTTAGGAGTGATTTCTTTATTTCTTAAGGCACTGTAGATAAGATCTATTTGATCATCAATATCTAAAGCTTTTATGTAGATAGTCGTATTTTCTCTAAAGTACTCTAATGATTCTGTCGTGTGGTGACTAGGATTATCTAGAATTTCCCCTAGCTTCCTCAATATGAACGGAAAAAAGTCTTTTATTCTATATTGAATAAGAAACTCCCATACTTCAGAATCATATTTTAGTTGGCCATGGTCTGCCTTCTCTTTTAAAATTTTGAATCGACTTAAGCGTTGAATGTTTTCGTTGTCGACTCGGTTTAATTCCTTTGAAGATCCATTTGATGACTGAAAAGGTTCTATTTTATCTTTTGTTTCCTTTATTACAACAGCAGTACCAATAGCTGTTATCATAAACATGGATTTACCTTGCCCCGATATTTCATCAATATCAATCTTCAGGCCTACGACTCCGTTAGCACCCATGCGCTTAGCTTCTTGCTTCACTCTTTCAATGGCTTCATCATAAATCGAGGAAAGCTGCTTCTTATAGCTCCCAGAACGACCACCAAAAATGTCGGACATACCCGCAAAGAAATCACTAAATAGGTTTGTTCCTGCCACAACGTGAGCTGTAACAGGCCGAAGATGTTTAACAATTTTCCCCTCTGATGGATTATCTGTTGTGATTACCAGGACTTCTTTTTTCAAAATCATAAATTATTATTGTTATTGGTTAATAAATATTTCAGAGGGGTAGGGCTGCCTTTTGCCTTTAAAACTACAAAAAAAGAACAATGTAGACAGCTACGGAAAAAAATAGAGCTGGTAACATGATTTTATTCCTGTTGAATCTTTGTATTCACTGAGGGAAAATTTTCCCTTAGCAACTTTTAATCTGATTAACAATGAAATTTCTTCCAACGGATATCTATAATTGAAAAAAAAAGTCTCTTTTAGAGCATTTTACGGAACTGCAGGAAAAACTAAAGGAGCTAAAACGATCGGAATAACTATATAATAGTTAGTTTGACTAATAAGAATATAGGTTTTGAAACAGCTTAAGATTCAAATTATAATACGTTAGTCAGAATTCAAAAAGATGAATGAAAACTGAAAAATAATTGATAATCGAATTGTTCTTGATCTCGATATAATGGGTTTTAAAGAACTTGTTCAAAAATCTAAACCGAAAATCTTACGTTCCTATTTAAAGGATGCTATTTTATTTGCATCACAAATGAAACATTTGGGATATGCTGATTTAGAAAGAGCAGGAATTAAGGAACGCCCTGAAATGATCCCCTATGTTATCAAAAATTCACGAAAGAAGTTATGAGGATACTTATGCACAATTAAAATTAATGCCTTCCATAACCTACACATACTAAATACCCGTTCAGCACATTCCCGCTACATTACGCAAAAGCTTCATTCCGGGAAAAGCGCTTCTCTACAAAGGTCTTGGACACCATCGAGAAAATTCCGACTTCATTACGCTAACCCGATGAAAAATCGGAACGCTTCATTCCAGTCGAATTTTTCGATGAAGTCCGCCAGATTGAACTTCAAACCATAACTTTTCTTTCGGGAGAAAAATAGTAGTATTTCCCAAAACCTACGGATTCTTCCGTCTCAGAGCCATCCCTTTTTTAAACCGCAAAAAAACAACATCCTTTCTTGGACAGCGGCATAAAGCCGTTCCGGCTCCGCCTACCCTTTTTATACGCTTTACCAATCCAGGATGTTGTAAAACAAAAGCATCAAAAAAAGGTAATGTGACGGCTCTATAGGAAGTAAATCCGGAAGGAAAAGGTAGAATCAATTCCAAATCCTAAAATATTGATCTATTCTGATATTAAAAAAAACAAAAAAGGGAAAATGCTCTGGATATAATAAGTAAATCATTTAATAAAAGTTCAGTGAGTGGGTTAAGTTGCGCAAAAATTGAATAGGATTTTTTCAAGTCCACGGTGGAAATTATAGACGGGTTCTTAGCATCTAAAATGAAAAATCTGCCGTTCAAAATTTTCCATTTTTAAAATAATGGATGTTTTGATAGCAAATGAAGCTAATTGGCATCAGATTAAATGAATAATTCACTTTAATTGAATTGCTATAAATAGTAACTTAAAGTGGTGATTTTCTGATTGATAAAATAATAGGATTTCTACTGATTTGACTTTTGCTGAATAATTTACAGATTGAGAATATCAAGGGGATTTTTTGATTCTCTTAAATAAATGCAGTTGGTGCAAACCAACTTGTATGAAAATTTGTCCCGCCTGCGGGACGAAATCGAATAGCAAGAGGGTGACACGCAGAGCGATGTCATTCGATTTCTTTAATGCATAAAACGCTGATTTCATGTATTTTATGAATTACTGAGACTAGAAAAATATACACCCTGGTGGATATGCCCCTCTGGAAATGCCTGTAAAATCAAAGGGGTTGTAGCCAGTATTATTTAAAACAGTAGCCATGAAGACAAAATCAAGACTTCAAGTAAAAGCAAGTACGGCAAACAGGTTTCGGGAGTTTTCTAAAAAAAACAATAGTAATCAGTCCGAAACTTTAGACCTGATCCTGGACTTCTTTGAGAAAAATAACCTCTCTCCTTTTGAAACTTTAGTGCCTTCAAAAGTGAGCCTGGAACAGCTAATCAAAAAAAGAATCGATGCCGTGATAGCCATCCTTAAAAACATTGAGAAGACCCAGACCAAACCAGGTTTACTCATGTTGGAATTACTTATGGAAGGACGTTCAGTTCCTAAATTGGAAGCTATCAAAAAGGAAAAGGTTATTACTCCTAATGAAAAAAGTCGAGAGCAACTGGAACTAGAAATCACCCGACTTGAGGACCTATTAAAAGCGACAAAAAAGGACCTGGAGTACTTGCTACGAAATGTGGAAATAAAAGGCAACACCTTTGGCGCGGATTATCTAAAGTTAAACATCCCCCGAACAGAATTTGAACAATTTAAAATAGCCTTAAAACGCACCTCTTAAATGTATATCACCATCTCTCCTCAGAAATTAGGCGGTGCTTTTTCACAGAGTGCAGGGGATTTTGTGAGCTACCTGGAAAAGGAAAACCAGGGAAAAAGTCTGATGGAAAAGGAATATTTTTTTAATCAGTATGAGGATAAAATACGCCCGTATGAGGTGATTAAAGAAATAGATGGGAACACAGCCAAATTAAAACTTAAAGAACCTAAATATTATTCTATTACCATTAGCCCGAGCCAATATGAATTAAAACATATTCATAATAATCCTGAAAAACTGCGGGCTTTTGTACGTGAAGCTATGAAGGAATATGCAGGCTCTTTTAACCGGGAGATTAACGGCAGGCCCATCAATGTAGATGACATTAAATATTTCGCCAAAATTGAACATGAGCGAACCTATAAAAGCAATGATGTTGTTATCCGAGAAAATAAACCCTACATCAAGGAGATTGCCCACTTGAAAAATGAACTTCGGAAGGTGGAACGTGGGGAGATCCCCGGAAATATCCGGCAAATTGAAAATGATATTCAAAAACTGGTCAGGGATGCTCCTTATAAAATTCGTGGAAATGTGGTGGAACCGGGAATGAGAAAAGAAGGACTGCAAAGCCATATCCATATCATTGTAAGCAGGAAAGATGCTTCTAATACCTACAGTCTTTCACCTGGTAGTAAATACAAATCTTCGGAAGTGGAAATGCATGGGAAAATGGTGAAGCGAGGGTTTGAGCGGGACCGATTTTTTCAAAACTCCGAAAAAGCTTTTGACAAGATGTTCCAGTACAACCGGAATTATGTGGAAAGCTATACCGCCAGGAAAATGCTGAGCAAGGATCCTAAACAATATATTTTATCCTTAAGGAACCTTGGGATCAACGAAAAAAAGATCGCTTTTAAGATGATCCGACAAACGGGACTGCAATTGCCCGTATTACACCTGCCCCAAAGTAAAGTGGGGTTCGCTTACAAACAACTAAAAAAAATCATCGAAGCCGGAATAAAAGCTAGTTCTATCGGCTATTAAATTTATCTATCATGCTGTCAAATATCTATTTTATCATTTTTTTTAATGTAGCGGTTGGAGGATTGTTTTACTTTTCCTTGAAAAATACTTCATGGGGTTTTATCATCAACTTTGCTTTTCTATTCCTGCTGTTTGTTCTAAGTTTTCCTTCCCGGTTTAATTTTGACTTGTTCGTGCTGCTTTCCATTCGCCTATTTATCCCATTGATCCTGATCAATGTGCTACTTAATGAATGGTTACTTAAGATTGATAAAGAGAGGTTAACCCAACAATACGCTTTTAGAATGCCGCTATCTTCGGGATCGATTAAATTGAAGGATATCCGCCGTGGTGTTTCCATCATTGGTGCTGCGGGTAGTGGAAAGACCGAAAGTGTTGTTGCCCCATTTCTCAGGCATTTTAGTAAACAAACCTTCTGCGGAATTATCCATGACTATAAAAATTTTGAACTTTCCAAAATTGCCTACCCCTATTCAAAGAAAGTAAAATGCCTTTTTATATAATTTCCTTTGATACTATTTATAATAAGGTAAATCCCATTGCACCTCGCTATATGCAGGATGAAGAAAGCGTGAATGAGATTTCCAGGGTACTGCTGGAAAATTTATTAGAAAAAAAGGAAAGTGTCTCTTCCGGGAGTTCCAAGTTTTTTAATGATGCTGCGGAAGGGATCATCGGAGGACTCATCTGGAAACTTAAAACAGATCATTCCAGCTACTGTACCCTTCCCCATCTCATCGCATTATTCCAGCAATTAACGACCTATGAATTAGTGGACTTTTTAAATTCTAACCTCACCTCCCAGGCCATGGCCAACGCTTTTATTAATGGAGTGGATTCGGAACGGCAGACAGCTTCGGTAAAAAGTACCCTCTCCAATGCTTTTAAAAAAATAAGCACGCAACGGATCTTCATGGTACTTTCCGAAGATGAGATTCCGTTGGATATCAATAATTCAGAAAATCCGGGAGTGATTTCAGTAGTGAATAACCCAAAATTTGAGTCGGCTTACTCCCCCATCGTAGCTACTATAATTCATAGTATGACCAAGCAAATGAGTGTGCATGATCGACTTGGTTCGTTTATCCTTATGGAGGAGGCTTCCACAATTCGCTTACTGAACATGCATCGTATTCCGGCAACGCTGCGAAGCTATAATATTGCTACGGTCTATGTCATCCAGGATAAGATACAAAATGATATCCTTTATGGTAGAGAAGCGGGAAAAGCGATCCTTAGCAATCTGTCCTATCAGTTCTTCGGAAAGGTCAATGACCCTGAGACAGCAAAATATTATGAAAGTTTCTTCGAGATTGTAAAGAGGAAAAGCATTAGTGTAAGCAAAAGTGATAACCTGGATTTCGATACCCGCACCACCAAGAGTGAACGGGAAGTAGCTAAGATCAGGGCCGATGTTTTCTTCCGCTTAAAACCGGGCGAGTTTGTGACTTTTTCCGATGGTAAAGACTGAAAAGTTAAATTTTCTACACCCAACTGGTCGAAGGAATTGCCGATTCCGAAGCATGAATTTTCTATAGAAGACCTGGAATTGAATTTTCAGAAAATATACAGGGAAGCGAAAGCAATATGTCAATCTAAAAACTCACAAAAATGAGTGCCGTCAATTACATCAGCCACCTTAACGGAGTGTTGCGGAAATTTTCCGAAGACGACAAAATCTCGTCCTCACATCGCAGCTTATATTTGGCTTTTTTTGAACTATGGAATCAAAAACGTTTTCCCAAAACTATTATGGTTAACAGTAAACAGGTGATGTCACTGGCCAAGATACGTTCCAGGACTACCTACCACAAACTACTTCGGAATCTTAAAATGTGGGGATACCTTCAATACCACCCCTCGAATAACCCGCAAATTGGTTCCCTCATTGAAATGTTCAGATTTGACACCGTAACTGATCAAAAAACGAACAAGACTTATCCAGTTTCTGAACAGGCCCCTGTGCAAAAAATGGTCTCTTATAATAAAGAAAAGAGTAAACATATAATAAACTCTTTTAAACAAACAAGTCCAGAAAATGAACAAGTAGTTATTGACTATTTCAAAGAAGAAAGAAGAAGTTCTATGGAGGCTAAAAAATTCTATAATTTTTACGAATCCATTGGCTGGAAATTAAATGGTAAAAATCCGATCACGAACTGGCAGGCCTGTGCCCAAAACTGGATGATAAAAGCTGACGAAATAAAAAAGGATCAAAATTTTAAACCTGTGTCCCAAAATCGGGACAACTTGTATACTAGTAAGGATAAAAATTATGGGGAGCCGTTGTAGATTTGACAATAGTTCAAATTTTTGCACTTTCTACGGATTCTATTTGATTATAAACCCTATAAGCGACGATTGATAGGACTCTGTAGTTTAAAAATTAATGATATAAGGTGGAAAATTTCTCAAAGTATTAAAGATGTCTTTAGATTTACAAATAACTACTTTCCACATTTCTACTTCGCGATAAAAGTAAATTCATCAACGCCTTATTATCAAAAGCAAGGTTAAAACGACAAATTTTTTAATAGTATAACGTGAGTTCGATGTAAGAAAAGGTAAAAAAAGAGGGATTGAATAACAAAGAAAAAGCAGAAAATAAGTATATTTAAGTATCTAACATTCAAATATTTGACTAATCTTCTGCTTATAATTTCTACTGATAAAATTACTGAAATTTTCTGTTTTATTGATGAGTTTCATCAAGAATTTGAACAAGCCCGGCAAGGACATCTTCTTGAAGCCGATTGCAGCATCAAAAGAAGGAATAGAAAATCCAAGCTCTCCAATAGTGAAGTAATTGTAAGCTTCCCTTAAAACCGGACTGTTTAAAAGTAGAATAATTCTTAATTTTAAACAGTATGAAAAAAAGTAAATTTTCCCCTCAGCAGATCTCAAAGATCCTTAAAGAATTCGATAACGGTAAAACAGCTGCCGAGATCAGTCGTGAATACGGCATAAGCACCGCTGCTTTTTATAAATGGCGAGAGCGTTTTAGCGGAATGAACGGCAAAGAACTTAAACGCCTCAAAGAATTGGAAGAGGAAAATCGCCGACTTAAGCAAATGTATGCCACTTTATCCCTGGATCATCAGATGGCTAAAGAGATCATCGAAAAAAAGCTTTAAGGCCTTGCCGTAAGAGAACCATAGCTAAAGAACTTGCTCATTACGGTATCAGCAGGGCGTGCCGTGTCTTGGAAATGAGCAAGAGTGTGTTTTATTATACTCCTCTCCCTAAAGATGATAAACCCATAGAAGAGGCGTTGCAGGAAAAGGC
>NZ_JAVRHM010000017.1:0-111890 GCF_031846525.1 Autumnicola patrickiae | reverse complement strand
CTGGGGTGAATGGATAAAACCTTCGTACTTCCTGTACCAGCATTTCTGTCAGATTCTCTTTCCCTGTCTGTATTTCTTTTTTGTATTGTGGATATTGATGTAAAGCAAGGGCAGTAAAAGTAATGTAGGTAGCTATGGCTACGGTGGGCCTTAATACATTGATCAGTTCTACTGCTGCAACCTGTGTGTCCAACAATTTGCCATCAAGCTCACGGTGAAAAGCAATTGAGTGGGCGGCAGTACCCTTTTCTACATGAATTTTGCCGTTACGGATTTCCTTAATAAGGTTACCAATCCACTTTTCAGCTCTTTTCCTCGCCTGCTTTCCTCGCCAGTGCCTTGGACCGATGGCTCCGAAGGCATCTACCATAGCCCCAAGATCCTTTGCTCTTTGTTGCACTTCTTCTTCGCGCAGCGGCACGCCCGACCACGAACAGACTGCACGACAGAGTAGCGCCTGTACTTCGTTAAATAATATTATTTGCTCTTCTTTCTCCCATTTACTAATGTATTTTTTCCAGTAGCTTTTTTGAATTTCCAGGAACCTCCGAAGGCTATCCGGTTTCATCAAAGACATAAACATTTCTTTTCTTTGCCTGTGTGCTGAATTATCCAGTGTCTGGACGCCCTTCTGGCCGAATAATGTTTTTTGCACTCTTTTAGGAGCAGCGTCTTTTCGCTGAAACTTTTCAGTGTCATAGAAAACCTCCGCGGCTTCTTTTCCACTCATGCAGATCGTTTCCTTTAACATCAAACGGGTTCTAAAAATATCGGACCAAAGCTTTTGACGCTTTTTCTGAATAAATTCATAGCCGTCACGAAGTAGCGTCAAACTACTATCGATGTTTTTGTCTTTCGGAATAGTTCTCATGCTCTTTACATTTTTAAAATATTTATTTTATTTTTTAGACCATAAACTTAAACTTAATACAAACTGATTTAAGTCTTATGAAATGATTAAAAACTGCCTAATCCGATTTTACAATTAAATTAAGGCCGTTAAATATGCAACGCTCTGTCTTCGGTGGCTGCCAGACAGGCCTCTTTAAAGGTTTCTGAAAAAGTTGGGTGCCCGTGGGACATCCTTGCAACATCTTCGGCAGATGCCCTGAATTCCATCGCTACCACCGCTTCGGTATAGCTGTCTGCAATGCGTGGCCCTATCATATGCACTCCCAATATCTCATCAGTTTCTTTATCTGCGATTACTTTTATGAAGCCGTCGGTGTCCATACTTATTTTCGCCCTTGCGTTGGCCTTAAAAGGAAAAGAGCCTGTTTTAATACTTCTTCCTGCTTCTTTCAATTCTTCTTCGGTTAAGCCTACCCCGGCCACTTCGGGCTGGGTATAAACAATATTAGGAATAAGCGAATAATTGATATGTGGCTTTTGATCTGCTATCCTTTCGGCTACAAAAACGCCCTCTTCACTGGCTTTATGGGCAAGCATTGCCCCTCGGATTACATCCCCAATGGCATATACACCCTTGACATTGGTTTCAAGGTTCTCATTTACCGTTACCTGTCCTTTCTCATTGGTTTCCACGCCAATGTTTTCAAGGCCTAAATTGGCGGTGTACGGTTTCCGGCCAATGGCCATAAGGCAATAGTCGCCTTCTAAATTCATTTCTTTTTTATCGGACAGGTTTTCCGCTTTCAATTCAACTTTGTTGTCCGTTGCTGTTGCATTGGTCACTTTATGTTCCAAATAAAACTCAATTCCCTGTTTTCTTAGGGAACGATGCAATTGATGTCCCAGTGCGCCATCCATAGTGGCGATGAGGCTATCAAAATATTCCACAATAGACACCTTAGAGCCCAGGCGGGCGAAAACAGAACCTATCTCAACCCCGATAACGCCTCCACCAACGACCAATAAATGGTCGGGAATTTCCTGTAGGGCAAGGGCTTGGGTGGAAGAGATTATCCTTTTTTTATCGATTTTAATATTGGGCAAGGAAGCGGGTTTGGACCCTGTGGCAATGATAATTTTATCGGTTTCTATAGTTTCCGTTTTAGCTTCGGCCTTAATCTCAATCGTGTTTTTGTCCTTGATGGTGCCGTGGCCTTCATAGACGGTAACTTTGTTCTTTTTCATCAGATACCCAACGCCATTGATGATTTCCTGTACCACATCCTGAACCCTTTGGTTCATTTTTTTGATATCGACATTGGCTTCTTTTACATCAATCCCAAAATTTTCGAATTGATGTTTGAGTTTGTAATAATGCTCAGAGGCTTCAAGCCAGGCTTTTGACGGGATACAGCCCACGTTAAGGCAGGTGCCGCCAAGCGTGCTGTACCTTTCAATAATGGCTACTTTTAATCCTAATTGGGCGCAACGTATAGCGCTTACATACCCGCCAGGGCCAGAGCCTATTATAGTTACATCGAATTTTTCCATATTCGTATATTTTTAAATTAAATAAGGTGGGGGGAAACCTTAAGCTGACCATTGGGCGTAAGGGTTCAATTTTAAGGCACTCCCACCTATTATTTTTTATTACAATTTTTACATACCCCTTTTAATACCAGGTTCAAATCGTTTACTTCATAATCGTCTGGCAAGATATCTTCCGATATTTTATTCGGTAAACAGCTTGTTTTTCCACATTTGGTACAATAAAAGTGCATATGTAAATCTGTACCGTATTTACCTCTGGCCTTTTTATCGGAAATCGCAAATTTTGCCACTCCGGTCCCATCATTAATCTGATGAATTAGCCTTTTATCTTCAAAAGTTTTTAGGTTTCGATAAAAGGTAGTTCTGTTTGCCGTTTTGTTTTCTTCGCTTTTAGCGATAAAGACTTTTTGCATTTCGTTTAAACTTACTGCATAGGTCTTCCTCTGGAGGTATTTGTAAATTTTCAACCTCATTTCAGTAGGGCGTATCCCTTTGGACAATAATGTTTTTTCTGTTTTTGTTGTCATTAAAGTCATTCAAAAATCAATTATACTCCAAGCGGTGCAATACTATGTCTAGCCATCTTTTATTCAATTTTAAAATTGCGCATCATCCCCATATCTTCGTGTTCTAGATTATGGCAATGGTATAAAAAGAGGCCTTTAAAATCTTCAAAGCGCATAATTAGTTTAACACTCATACCTGGCATTAACAGAACCGTATCCTGCCAACCCTCATCTATAAATCCATCCTTAACCGAATTCCAAATCCTGCTGTCAACCCCGGAAACGTCCCTTTCCAGAATATTAAATTGTAAATGATGAATATGGAAAGGGTGTGGCATTTGCATTCCCCCGCCCATCATTCCTCTGTCTCTTTCCATTTCTCCACGGTCACGCCTCCAACCTCTTTCTCCCATCATTCTACCACCGCTGTTTACAATTTCCCAAACTTCGGTAGTGTTGAGCTTTACGGTTTCTTCATCGGTAAACCCCGTCATTTCCCAAGTCCGGCCATTGATAGTCCATTGCATTCGCCTCATAAAAAAACGGAAAGTCCTTGGGTTGTTCCTATTAACGGCAGTGGCAGGATCGAGTTTATTGAATACTGCAAGTTTTTGTGGGAGCTGGAAGTTGTTGTTCCCTGCTTTATCGATGAAAATTTTCAAAATTTCATATTCACCACCCAGGGGAAGGTTGTTTCGACCCCTGCCCATCATCCCAGGAGAGAACGACAAACTCTTCAAAACCATTTGTGAGCCTTTTGGCCTGTTCTTTAAATCGAGCCATACATCGATTCTTTCCGCAACGCCCAACATTACATAAGGTTTAGATTTAGGACTATCGAGTAAACTACCATCCTTGCCTATGATAACAAGTGGGGTACCGTCTTCCCACGCTAGTTTATAAAAACGTGAATTGGAGCCGTTTAGAAAGCGTAGTCTATAGGCACACCCACTTTTAAGTGAAAGTTTCCTATCCGGATTCCCATTGACAAGGATACGGTTGCCCAAAAAACCATTCATCCTATCCATACGTCCACGGTTGAGATATACCAGTTGATTATTGCCATCGAACTGGCGATCTTGCAGTATAACGGGAACATCGTATTCGCCTGATGGCAATTTCAACCGTTGTTCTTCATCGTCCGTAACAATAAAAAGCCCTGCAAGACCATTATATACCTGTGGCCCGGTACGTCCGTGGGGATGTGGGTGGAACCAATAGGTGCCGGCACGGTTCATTATTTCAAATTCATACACATAAGTTTCACCATTAGCTATTACATCTTTAGGATGGCCATCATCTTCTTCTGGAACGTGCATACCGTGCCAATGCACAATACTTTCTTCAGGTAATTGATTGGTAAAGCGAACCCTTATTTTCTGTCCTTTTCGTACTCTTATTATAGGTCCCAAATAGCTCTTCCCTAATTTTTGTACTGCTGTTTTGTCTCCGCCAAGAACGTTTCCTTCAAACATCCAAACCTTGGTTGTATTTCCTTGAAACAATTGAATATCTGTTTCTTTGGCTGTCAATTCTAAGTCTAAATCTGCTTGAAAATAGGGATTGACGGTGTTTTTCTTTTCTGAAGCAAAACCGTTACAGGAATTCAACAATGGCCAGGTAATAACAACAGTTGCTCCAAGGCTACCAAGCTTAATGAAGTTCCTTCTACCTATTTTGTTCTTTTCCATAATTTTTCAATTTCTAATTAACAAATTACCCAAATCGTCAGATTTATTCGATTAGTTTAAGTCATTGCTTTTCATTTTTATTTTCATCATTCTCCTCCATTTTACATTGGCACTTTCCATCTTCATTTTTACACTCACATTCACACTTCATCCCTTTTTCTTTTTTCATTGTAGCCATTCTCTCTTTCATCTTCTTGGACATCGCGGTGTCCTTTTCCATCATTCCCATTCTCATTTCGGGATTGTTAATAATGGCCGTCATAACCCGTTCCCTTTTTTCAGGGTTCTTTAAAATTTTGTCTGTGTTTTGTGCATTGCTCTGAAAGCTCATCATAAAAGCCACCAAAACCATTAGAATACCTGCATTTTTAATCTGTTTCATAATATCTGTTTTTAAATGTTTATTAATTTTCTGTTTAAGCCTCAATCCATTTTTTTGCAGTAAGGGAATCCTTACTTTCAAAATATCTGATATGTGCTCTAGAAAAGGGCATTAAGAGCTTAGTGAATTCTTCTTGATATTTAGAAGAACCTACAATCGCAACCTTCTCAAGGTGTTTCTCTTTTTCAAGGTTCTGAAAATAATCTATTTCAAACACCTCTGGTGTGCAGCCCTGGCAATCCTTTATTTCAAAATAACAACGGACATCTTTAGCAGAATTTATTTGTCTGTTCAGCTCCAAAAAAAAGTTCTCGCAGTCATTGGGGTCAAGCACACCTTTAGCAATAAGGAAGAGGGTATTGTTTTTTTTTGTTATTGTCATCATTTTATTTTTTTTGAATTTGTAATACCTTAAAGTCATCGTGAATCTGCACCTTCATTGCCACACTTTACACATATCCCTTGTACGATCAAATTGATGTTTTCTGCCTTAAAACCTTGGGGTAAGTTGATTTGGGGTATTTTATGGTCTGTGAGACAAATTGTTTCATCACATTTATTACAGTGAAAATGCAAATGAAGGTCATTGCCCACTTCGCATTGACAATCTTCATCACAAAGGGCATATTTTACAAAGCCAGTACCGTCTTCGATGGCGTGTACCAATTTGTTTTCCTCAAATGTTTTCATAGTACGAAAAAGGGTGCTACGCTCTGAACTTTTAAAATGCTTTTCGAGTTCTCCCAAACTTATTGCTACTTCCATTTTTGATAAATGTTTGTAGGTCAACAGGCGCATAGCAGTAGGTTTAACGCCCTTTTCTTCCAGTTTTTTTACTATGTCTTCCATTTTTACATCAGGTTTTATAAGTCATACCTCTTGAGAGATTCACCAGTTTTGATTTTAAAGGCATCGTCTATACTGGTTATATAAATTATTCCGTCCCCCTTTTCAGGAGATTTACCGTTTTCGGTTATAATATCTATAGCCTTCTGAGCCTCTTCGTTCTGGCAGACAAGTTCCAATTTAATCACGGGACTGTCAGTTACGTGAAAATCGAGTGACGGTCTTGCACCTTTTGTCTTGAACGCTCCGGTCCCTTCGGCCTGTGATAGGGTCATACTTTTAAATCCGTTATCGCCAAGGGCTTCAATGACTCTTTGTATCCTGTTCGGTTTTACAAATGCTTTTATTTCTTTCATTTTTTTAGTCTTTTTAGGTATTTAATAGATATTGCAAAGGGCAAAGAAGCAGTTGGCAAAGCACGAATGACTATAACAACTGTTCTTAGGCAGCTTTACAGTTAATCAGATTTAATCGTCATCTCCTGTTTCCCCTTTTTTCATCTCTGCTATCAGGTAATAGGCACTGTTCCACGCCACCTTTGCATCTTCAGGCAAAGGCTCCAATAACTTAATTTCTACCCAGCCTTCATTTTCTTCTCCTGTGATCACTTCCACCGGTTTAAACGACCATTCGGTTTTCCCATCTTCCTCGTGCTTTTCAGCGGTGAAGATGTAGGATTTTCCTTCTTCTTCAATAATGGCCTCCTCCGGTAAAGCCGTCACCTCCGTACCGGCGCCTGTAATAATCCTGCCGTTGATGTACATGCCCGGAACGAGCATATCTGCCTCTTCCTGTATCTCTGCATGTACATGAACAGCTTTAGGGTTCTGCTCAAATTTTTTACCTACTGAATATATTTCAGCGGTAAACGTCTTACCGGGTACTGATTCCATCAAAAGAGTTACCTTTTGCCCTTCTTTCACCTTGTAAACATCTTTGGCAAAAACCATCAGGTCGGCATGCACATGATCTGTATTGATGACTTCGAACATCTCGGTTTGAGGGTCTACATACTGTCCTACCTGTATTCTAACTTCCGTAATAGTGCCATCAATAGGATTTACCACTGGTACATACTCATAAATATCCCCACTTCTTATTTTCTCCACATTTAAGTTTAATTGTCTGAGCTGTGATTCAAGACCTTGTACTTCAGCTTTTTCAACCTGAAAATCTGATTTCGCCTGTTGAAACAATTTGCCTGAACCTATCTCTTCTTCGTAAAGTCTTTGTTGGCGATTAAATTCTTGCTCCAGGTTCTGCATACGGCTGTAAGCAGTAATATAACTAGTTTGTACCCTGGTAAGGTTGGGGTGGGAAAGGTAGGCCAGTACCTGTCCTTTTCTTACCTTATCTCCCTCAATTACTTTAATGGAAGTAACATTGGCTCCTAATATAGCCGTTACGGTAGCCGCATTCTGTGGTGGTACTTCCAGTCTGCCTGTAGCTTCCACTACCTCGGAAAGCGGCCGGGTGGGCAGGGTGTCTAATTTTATGCCCAGGCTATTAAACTTGAGCTCGGAGAGGTGAACCTCTCTCATTCCGCCTTCTTCTTCTTCCTCACCACCTTCTTCTACAGCCTGCTCTTCCTGAGCTACAGTTTCCCCTTCTTCGCCTCCTCCTCCATTACAGGCAAGAAAAAAAGTTGATACAATGATTAGGGTGAACAATTTTATAATGTAATTTTTCATTTTTTTATTCTTTAGCTATTAGTACCGATTTATTCTGAAGTGTTCATATAATATTCAAGTTGGGAGCGGCTGTCGAGATAACTTGCCAATGCCTCCCAGGCACCAATCTCTATTCGTACAGCATCCCTGATATTTTGTAGAAAAGTGACATAATCAATTGCTCCTTCTCTATACGCAATGATTGCTCCTTCCCGCTGTTCGATGGCTAATGGAAGCGCCTCCTCCTGATAATATCTCCACGAGTTAAGCCATTTAAGGTATTCCTCGCGCGCTCCGGTGTAAGCTGTTTTAAGCTCCAGTTGCGTTTGTTGTAGATTTGCATCAGCTATCTCACGATTTATCCTGGCAGATTGTGTCCTTCCCAACTCGGGCCCGAAGAACAAAGGAATGCTGATACCCACCTGATATTGATAAAAGCCTGTCTGCCCGTCGATTTTTTGTCTACCGTACTGCGCCTGGAATTTTGGAAGAAACTGCGCCCGCCTTTCCTTTAAAGTTGCATCAGCCACTTCTACCCGTTGCTCAAATACATCCAGGAGGGGATGATTGCCGAGAGGTTGTAGTAATTCGGAAATGGGCTCATCAAACTCTTCGGCAGGAACATTAGGTACCGTATAAAGTGTGTCACTGGCAAACCACAGGTTGAATCGCTGAAAAGCTTTAAGATAATCCCTGTATGCCTGCTCTTTTTGAATTTCAACCTCATTCCCTTGATTTACGGTGGCCAAATATTCCAACCTGGAGATCGTTTCTGTTTCCAGCCTTATTTGTGCAGCTCTTTCAATATCCGTAAATGAGGAGTCCAGACTCCGCAGTGTTTCATATGCATTTTTAGCAGCATACACCGATGCCCAGGCCTGACTTACCTCCAGCTCTACTTCAAGAATGGAAAGATCAAGGGCTTCTTCTGCCAGGGCCACTTTTTCTTTCTGCAACTTCAGGCGCGGGGCAATCCCGAAGATGTCGATATTTTGTTGCTTAATCCCGATTTGTGTATAAACACCGAGGTCAGCATTACTCGAACCGTCGCTAATTTCTTCTGCGCCGGTAAATAGCTGCGTATTACCAAGGTCCCAGGCCGTCTTTTTCAAGGCTTTCTGGCTTTCTATCTCCAGGGCAGCGGCTTTTATCCTCGGAAAAGCTTCTACAGCACGTTTTTTGGCCTCTTCTAAATTTAAGCTTTGTAGTGAATCCTGCTGCTGAACTGTCTCAGACTGCACCGGAATATTTTCCTGTAAAGAATTGTTTTCCTGTGCCCCTGCAGGGGTGCTAAAACCTAAAAGGCTTCCGACAGAAAGCAATGCCACCAATATTGCCGGTGCTGGTGCAAGGCCATTATTATTACTATTTCTTCTGTTTTTCATATTTTCTACTAATGTATAAAGTACAGGCAGTACCACCAAAGTGAGGAGGGTAGCTGTGAGCATACCTCCAATTACTACTGTAGCTAATGGCTGCTGCACCTCTGCTCCTGCTGATGTGGAAAAGGCCATAGGCATGAACCCTAAAATATCTGTTACCGCTGTAAGCATAATCGGCCTAATTCTTTCCTTGGTACCCATAAAAATCCGGTCTTTGATACTGGTTACGCCTTCTTCTTTTAATGAATTGAAGCGATTCACCAGCACAAGTCCGTTTAATACTGCAACTCCAAAGAGCACGATAAAACCTACACCTGCCGAAATACTGAACGGCATGTCCCGGAGCCAGAGGGCGAAAATACCCCCAATGGCAGCTAATGGGATGGCCATATAAATCATGATAGATTGCGAAAAAGATCCAAGTGCAAAATAAAGTAGTACAAAAATCAGGAAGAGGGCGATAGGAACAACAATGGAGAGTCGATTTTTTGCACTTTGAAGATTTTCAAATTCTCCACCATATTCAATGTAGTATCCCGGGGGTAAATCCAGTTCGGCATCCAGTTTTGCCTGGATGTCATTTACTACCGACTCCACATCGCGCCCCCGGGTATTCACCCCAACATAAGTTCTTCGATAGGTATTGTCACGTGATATCTGCATTGGTCCGGGCACATATCCTATATCGGCTATTTCATTGATAGGAATCTGTGTACCATTATCAAGGTCGATGTACAAAGTTCTTAGATCTTCAATACTCTGTCGATGTGCTTCGTCAAAGCGAACCACCAGGTCGAAACGCCTTTCTCCTTCAAAAACAACCCCGGCTACTCCGCCTGCAAATGCGGTACTTATATATTCATTGATTTTTTGAATATCCAGCCCATATTGAGCGAGTTTATCCCGGTTATAACGCACCGTCATTTGTGGCAGCCCTGACGTCCTCTCAGGGTTAACATCTCCGGCACCGGGTACCGTCTCAATAATTTCTGCCATTTCCTGAACTTTAGTAGAAAGAACTTCTAAATCTTCCCCATAGAGTTTTACGGCAATATCTTCTCTTACCCCTTCCAGAAGTTCATTAAACCTCAGCTCTACCGGCTGGGTGAAAACCAGGTTGACTCCTGTCAGGTTTTTATTGAGTAGGTCCTGGATTTGTTCAATGAGTCCTTCTTTGGTTTCAGCAGAAACCCATTTGTCACTGTCTTTTTCGAGTATCAAATACATATCTGCTATGTCCATAGGCATGGGATCAGTAGGAATATCGGCCACCCCAACACGGGCTGTTACGGTTTTAATTTCAGGGAAGTTTTCCAATAGCAAAGTTTCTATTTTCTTGGAAACTTCTATGGATTCAGTCAGCGAACTACCGGGCCTGATCAAAGCTTGCATGGCAATGTCACCTTCATCTAACTGCGGAATAAATTCTCCCCCCATCGTGGAAAAAACATAGCCTGCAGCCCCTAATAAAACGATAGATCCTATGATCACCGCTGCTCTGAGGCGGAGGGAAGCCTTTAATAGCGGAAGGTAGGCCCGGTGGATACCACCAATGATTTTATCACTAACTTTTTCCAGCCAGCGCTCTAACTTGCCATACCAGTTTTTCTTGTTTTGAATCGGCTTCATAAATAAGGCTGTCATCATAGGAACGTAGGTAAGGCACAAGATGATGGCACCTATCATTGCAAAACCAAAAGTGTAAGCCATTGGCTTGAACATTTTGCCTTCCACCCCGGTAAGGAATAAAATAGGTGCAAACACAATAAGGATAATAATTTGGCCAAAAAATGCTGACCCCATCATAGTGCTTCCAGAATCGTAAGCTACTTCATCCATTACAGCCTGATTAAACTTGGCTTTTCCGGCTTTAATCCTTTTATGGATTTCATAAACGGCACCTTCTATGATAATAACCGCACCGTCAATGATTATCCCGAAGTCGATGGCACCCAGGCTCATCAGGTTTGCCCAAACGCCAAACTGCTTCATCAGGATGAAGGCAAAAAGCAAGGATAAGGGAATTGTTGTGGCCGTAATAAGTCCCCCGCGCAAACTTCCCAATAGGAACACCAGAGCGAAAATTACGATCAATGCTCCTTCCAGCAGGTTTTTAGTCACAGTATCGGTTGTTCTGCCAATTAGCATACTTCTGTCAATGATGGGCCTGATTTCAAGTCCTTCCGGCAAGGATTCTTCTACCTCTGCCATCCTATCCTTTACATTCTGTATCACTGCATTAGGATTGGAACCTTTGAGCATCATAATAATACCCCCCACGGCTTCCTCTCCATCCTGGGTAAAAGCCCCATAACGCACCTGACTTCCGAAACTCACTTCTTCGGCTACATTCCCAATGGTAACAGGAGTGTTATTTTCATTGGTAACAACTATTTTTCTTATGTCGTCTAAGGACTGGATCAAGCCTTCTCCACGAATGAAATTGGACATTCTGTTCTTTTCTATATAGGCTCCACCGGTATTCACATTGTTTCTGTCTAAGGCCTCATAAACCTGAGAGATGCTTACATCCAGCGCATTTAATTTTTCCGGGTTGATGGCTACTTCATATTGCTTGATAGAGCCACCAAACGAATTGACTTCCACAACCCCTTCCAGCAAGGTTAATTGCCTTTTTACAATCCAGTCCTGAATACTGCGAAGCTCTACAGGAGTATAATCAGTGTCATAGCCAGGTTGCGGCTGAATTGTATATTCATAAATCTGGCCCAGCCCGGTAGAAATTGGACCCATCGATGGGCTGCCAAAGTTTTCCGGAATGGTTTCCTGCAGCTCGGTCAATTTTTCCTGAACCAGCTGCCGGGGCAAATAGGTACCCATATCATCTTCAAAGACGATAGTTACCACCGAAAGTCCGAAGCGGGAAACAGATCTTAATTCAGTCACTCCGGGAAGATTACCCATAGCCAGTTCGACCGGATAAGTGACAAACTGTTCAATGTCTTCAGTACCTAAACTTGGAGATTGGGTAATAACTTGAACCTGGTTATTTGTAATATCAGGAACCGATCCCAGATTCACGGTCATCATCGACCAGATTCCGGTTCCTATTAGAGCCAATGTTAGCAGGCCCACTATAAATTTATTATTTATAGAGAATGCTATGATTTTGTTAATCATATAAAGAAGGGTTTAATTCATTGAAACTTTTCAGTACGAATTTGCTGTGTGCAAAATCATATCGAATTAGAATTGACCTAAGAAGGTCTAAGAAGGATAAAGCTATAATTATCCTATGAAAACTGAATTAAACCTGTGGAGGCTGGAAAAAGGAGAGGGGGAAATTTTTTCCCAAACCATCAGAATAAAAGAATATTTCAGAAGAATAATCAAGTGATGGCACAAAAAATGGAATCACATCGACATTTACAATATTTACGTGACAACAACTACAAAGGCAAAAATTGATGCATACCGGCGGTTCGGTATTATCTGAATTATGATTTAACTGTGTTTGTAAGTCATTTTGAAAATCATATAAACTAACTTCACTATCATCACACGGCACAACATTGAGTACCAAAAAGTAAACGGATAATATGATAGTTAATATTTTCACCCTGCAAAGATAATAAAATTGTGATGCACAGATTGTGCAATGATATAATGAGTATGTTTTTAAAGTATATTCAATTATTTCAAATCTTGAAATAATCGCGAAAATCTATACAACAATGAACAAACAAAATACAATAATTATGTCCCCGATCATCCAATAGTTATTTTTGTTCCATTAGTAGTTCTTTGCTTTTATCAAACACTCCGCTTGTACATCTTCAGGAATAAGCCGATAATTATAAAAATCGAAAGTTCGGCTTACCAGGGAGTTCGCTTTTCTTTCGAAGTCAAATGGAGCATCACTATTCGCTGCTTTAGGTTCTTCCCCAGATTTTTAGATTTTCAATAATACATTAGGCCTGTTCAAAATACTTAAGAATTGTTGCACAAAGGGGGAACCAAATAGAATTTGATTCTATTTATTGTCTTTTAGTTTAAGATAATCATATATCTTTGCATTTACGAATAAAATCGGTGCAAAGGTTACCTATCCGGTTACCTGATTTTATTGAAACAGTGTAAGTGTCTGGTTATTAAAATATTGTCTAGTGGTAATTTAGTTCTGCCACCCCGACAAATCTTATAGCAAAAGGACACAAAACACTGTTAATCGCTTGATTTTCAGTGTTTTTTTTACTGATATCCAACGATATCATATGAAATAAATTAAAAAATTTCTTCATTTCCTTTTATAATAGATATTCCTATATCTATTTAGAAAATTAACAAATCATCTTTACTATTAAAACTTAAACCTTAAGATGCCTTAATAGCACATTTAAAAATCTAAAGAAAAAGAAGAATTAATTCTGGTTTGTGGGCCAGCTTGGTTTAAATGAGAATCTAAAGTAGTTCTGGTTCCCAAATTTATCTGGAAATTATTAAAATTCCCCCTAATACCCGCACCAATCTCAGACTTTAGAAAGAAAGGATCTAAAAGATATGTGGTCTTTTGGCTGTCGTTAGTAAAAGATTTTGAGACATATCTCCCAAAGTTATAAAGTGAAAAAGTTTTGTTCAAAGAATATTCAAAGAGAGCATCTATTCCAAGCTGTACATCTGGCTCTAAATGATTTAAATATGATTTTTGATGCACCAGTCCTGCTCCAAATTGAAAATGGATTTTGTCACTTTCATAGTAAATATAATTTCGGTTGTAAGATTTGTATCCCAGTGCAAGATTTTGCTCCTCCATTTTAAATTGATCAAATGAAAAGCGCTTTAAGAAAGATTTTTCAAGTTCGTTTTCGCTTTCAGAAATAGAAGAGGATGATGGATTTAGACTTTCTCCATCTTGTGCCTGAAGAGAAATGCCTAAGAAAAGGATTAAAAGATAAATGTATCCTTTCAAGAAAGTACTATTTAATTTTTTCATTAGTTGCATATCAATTAAAAATACGAATTATCCATTCAACTTTTATAATTAAAAGTGACAAACTTAGCTTTGCTTATTTTTATGGTCCAGGGATACAATTTTACTCCACACAAAGAATTTTAGAGCGTACTTATTCTATGTTATAAAAAAGATCGTAATCCTCTATTTTTAGGATTACGATCTCTTCAAATCAAATCTTTACTTTCAATTTTTATAAATCGGAAGTAATTTTATGATGTTCATCAATTAATGGTCCTCCTTCCACAATTTCTTTTGAAGCTTTTTCTGCAAATTTTTCAAAATTCAAATGGAAAGAGTGTGCCAGTTGAATTGATTTCTGAATATATGCTCCTTTCTGAAGCCAGGTGTTTATCGGGTTCAGCATTTCAGAAGGAACATCATGACAATATCTAGGCATTTTTAATCCGAAGATGGGATGTATTTCATAATCTACATCCTGCAGGTTACCATTAAGAATTTCGGAAATCATTCGTCGGGTATACTTCAGTTTAATTCTTGAACCTACACCATAGGGGCCACCACTCCAACCGGTGTTGATAAGCCATACATTTACATTTGACTCCTGCATTTTTTTGCTCAACATCTCTGCATATGCAGTGGGATGTAGTGGCATAAAAGGTTCGCCAAAGCAGGCAGAAAAAGATGGGACAGGTTCGTTTATTCCAGCCTCTGTTCCCGCAACTTTAGCGGTATACCCCGAAATAAAATGATAAGCCGCCTGACCCGGAGTAAGTTTTGAAACCGGAGGAAGCACCCCGAAAGCATCACAGGTAAGGAAGAAAATATTTTTTGGATTTCCAGCATAAGAACCTTCCTGGATATCATCAATATGATCTATAGGATAACTTACCCTGGTGTTCTGTGTAATTGTGGTGTCAAAGAAATCCACTTCTCCAGTGTTCTCGTTAAAAACAACATTTTCGAGCATTGCTCCAGGTTTGATGGCGCGGTAGATATCTGGTTCGCTTTCTTCGGTAAGGCCAATTACTTTTGCATAACAACCTCCTTCAAAATTGAAAATTACATCATCTGGTGTCCAACCGTGTTCATCATCCCCTATTAGTTTTCTTTCAGGATCTGCAGAAAGGGTTGTTTTACCGGTACCGGAGAGTCCAAAGAATATTGCTGTATCGCCATCCTGTCCCACGTTAGCAGAACAATGCATGGGAAGTACATTCTTCTCTGTTGGAAGGATTAAGTTTAAAGCCGAAAATATTCCTTTTTTCATTTCTCCTGCATAAGCAGACCCTCCAACGAGTGCTATTTTTCTGGTAAAGTTTAAAATACTGAAGTTGCCCTGACGCAAACCATATTTTTCAGGATTCTCTTCTATATATCCCGGTGCACAAAGTATCAGCCAATCTTCTTCAAAATTTTTAAGCTCTTCTTCATTTAAGCGAAGGAACATATTTTTCACAAAGAAATTTGACCATGGATATTCGGTAATTGTTCTCACGTCTAGGCGGTATTCAGGGTAAGCACAAACATATCCATCATGTACATAAACTTCTTTTCCGGAAAGGTAATCCGCTACTCTATCGTAAAGCAAATTAAAGTTTTCAGGAGAAATGGGTTTATTAATTTTTCCCCACCAAACATTACTGGTGTAATCATCCCGGACTAAAAATCTGTCCTGTGGTGATCTTCCGGTAAATTTTCCGGTATTAACTGCAAGAGTTCCGTTTGCAGTTTCCCTTCCCATTCCTTTTTCAATAGTGATTTTTTGAAGCTCCTCACCACTGAGGTTCCAGTTTATCACGTTATCACTTAAGCCATACTTTTTCAGATTTTTGGCTTTTGGACGGTTTAAAAGATTTTCCATAATTGTTGAATTTAAGGTGAATATTAATAAGGCCAAATTAGGGGTACCAGTAGAATGGTGGTTGCGAACAATAACAGAAGTAAGGGGCCTCCTACTTTAAAGTAGTCGAAAAATTTATAATTACCAGCAGACATTACCATGGCATTCGTTGGTGTAGCAACAGGGGTAAGGCATGCAGTAGAAGCACTTACTGCAACTGTTATTAGAAACGGAGCCGGTGAAACATCCAGTGTTGTAGAGGCGATAAGTGCTATGGGGGCCATTAAAATTGCAGTAGCCGAATTGCTGATTGCCTGACTGAATAACGAGGTCACCAAAAAGAACCCTGCAAGTAATGCTGTAGGGTGTATTTGTCCCAGACTATCTACAAGGGCGCCGGCAGTAATTCGCGCCAATCCGGTTTTTTGCAATGCGGCACCCATTGGTATCATGGCTGCAATCATTACTACACTTGTCCAGCTTATATTACTGTATGCTTTAGTAATAGGTACACATCCTGTTAGCATCACCACCCCGGCGCAAATAAGGGCGGCAACCGCACCTGGAAATACATCCAGCACGAGTAGAAGGATCATTACAACTAAAGCTCCCATAGCAATATAAGATTTAGGACTTAGCACATCTACATCCTTACTCATACTTTCAGGACTTCCTACAATTACCAGATTTTCGTGCATAGCTTTTAGGGACTCTATATTTTCCCAGGAACCTCTTACCAATAAGGCATCTCCTGCCTGTAATTTAAAGTTTTGATCTTTTAATACATTACTACCACGATTTGCACCCAATAGCTGAATATTATTATTCTGCAAATATCGCCCTATACCTACGTCCTGCCCTACCATTCGTGAACCCGGAGTGACGAACATCTCTGCCATTCCAACCTCCTGGTTGATAAGTTCATCTTTTAAAGCTTTTTCGTCAGGAGGAAAAGGAAGAATCGCCAGGTTAAATAAAAGCATCAGCTTATCTACTGCCTCTGCACTTCCTTTTACTGTAAGAATATCATGATAAAGCAACGTGGTTTCCTGTACGGGAAATTCAACATAAGGTTGAATACCTTTAAATGGATTTGGATGCCTCCTGCGTAATCTCACTATTGAAACATTATATTTTTCCTCCAGGTTCCAGTCTTTTATCCTGGTATTTAAAAGCTGGGACATAGATCTAATTCGTAGACGGTATAGATTATCTCCTATACTGAAATGCTCAATCCACTTATGCATTTCAGAATCTATGTTAACGGGTTTAGCTGCAGCCTCTCTGCTGGGCAATAATTTATGTCCAAAGAATCTAAAATATAAGAGTGTAATAATTAGCAAAGGCACGCCAATCAAACTGAATTCAAAAAAGGAAAATCCTTCCAGACCCCTCTGGGTTAAGGCATCGCTAACAATAATGTTTGGGGGTGTACCCGTTAATGTTAATAATCCCCCTGTATTGGATCCATATGCCATAGGAATAAGCATCTTAGATGGTAAGGTTCCTGCATTCCAGGCGGCAGAAACTGTCATCGGCATTAAAGCGGCAACAGCCCCTGTGTTACTAACAAATCCGGAAAGCAAACCTGAACCCAGGGTTAATAGAATCAGTAGCTTATTAGTACTTTTAGCCGCCATGGCTACAAATTTTTGTCCGGCAAGAGCAGTCCACCCGGTTCGGGAAAGTCCTTCCCCAATTATAAACAAGGCGGCAATCATTATTACGGTAGGATTACTGAAGCCACTTAGGGTCTCTGTAAGGTCAAGTATGCCGGTAAGGAAAAGAGCCAACATAGACATTAACGCTACAACATCTGGCGGATATTTATCCCAAACAAATAATCCAAGGGTAATAAACAGTATAATTAGCAGAATATACATTTTTGATGATTTCTAGTTATTAATCCAGTACCAATAAGGGGGTTTTAGTATGCAGGGTCAAAATCCTGGTTAATTCCCCCCGGGATGCTTTACCGCTGTCTAAATGTGTATTAGGCATTATCGCCAGCATATCTGCATCATGTGTTTCGAGATATTCCATAATACCTTTTTCGATATCCTCATTTTCAAGGAAAGAGCGATGAGAGTAAAAATTTTCCAGGAAGTACTGCAATATGTTTTCATTTTGTTCATCATCTTCAGAATAGCCTATAGTAGCTTTATCTTTTTTTATAGTAAGAATATGTACTTCTGCACCAAACCTGCGGGAGACATCCAGCAAAGTATACAGGGCGTCTTTATCGGCTATTTTCTCCTTTCCAAGCGTAAGGATAATAGTTCCTAATTTGAATTTACTGGCATCTTCAGGGATTACCAAAACCGGAAGATTTGCTTCCTGTACAAATTTTGAAGTTCTTGTTGGTATATCATCCTCATCAAGTGCGGCTCCTTTGGTGCCCATGATCACAAGGTCTATTTCCAGTTCTTCACGATAATTCAGAATGGTTGGAATTAATTTTCCACTACATATAAGGGTTTTGATTTTTGAAACTGATGTATCCTTATATTCTGAAATTATTTTATTCATTTTTTTCTGAAGTTCTTCTTCATTATCTCCATCAGCTTTTATATGAAGAAGATAGAGTAAAATAGAGGGTTCTTTAGTTATAAATTCAACTGCATAGTCCAGCGCGTTTAAAGAGGCTCTGGAAAAATCGAAGGGAATAAGTATGTTTTTCATGACCAGTTAGTTTTAAATTAATTGCTTTTAAAATTCCTTTTTATCTGGTATAAATTTAACAACCAATTCAAAGGGTAAACATGATAATAATCAGTCTTTAGATCCTTAATTTTCAACCGTGTAAAGCGAAAACGATTGAAGTTATATCGTATAATTAATTAGCTGGCTTACACTTTCTGACGTACATCAAAAACTATAGGTAAAGAATACTGAACTCTTACAGGCTTGTTTCGCTGCATTCCGGGCGTCATTTTTGGTAACATATTTATAACTCGTTCAGCCTCATCTTCCAACATTTTATGGGGGCCTCTCGACTTAATGTCGACAATGTCACCAACCTCATCAATTTTAAACATAACAATTATCCTGTTTATCCCACTTAAACCTAATTCGGCACCAATTGAAGTATCAAATTCACGTTTTACAAAGGCATCTATTCTTTTTGTTAAGCAGATTTTCTTTGCCTCATTATCCTTTTCATTTTCACAACCAGGATAAGTTGGCACATGTTCGACAAGAATAAATGGTACCTGTTCAACAACCTCTTCTACTTCGCCGTCATTAATTTCAGCAACCTGAACGACTTTTTCTAATTTGTCATCCTGGCTGCTCTCTGTAGAAGTTATAGGATCTTCTTCAATATCCAGTTCATCCTCAACTACAGAAATAATTTCAGGAATAGCAGGTGGCGGAGGCGGAGGGGGCGGCGGAGGCGAACTCATTTGAGTTATTGGAATATCCTCCTGGAGTTCCTGGGGAACTTCTATTCTAAACTTATCATAATTATCTTTTTCATAGGTCTTCCATTCCAGGGCAAAATAGGTGGAAGACAATATGAGAATCAGCCCAATCTGAAAGAAGATAACGCTTCCTCTGCCAAGATCTACTTTGGGATTTTTTTTAGTTTCCATGACACATGATTTAAGAATTACAGATACATTTATACTCTTCAGGATTGCTCCTATTAATCTTTTATCCTCATGCTATCTTTCTATCCAGACGTCCTGGGTAAGTACATCTTTTATCGTGGGAAAATTTCGTCTGGAGTTTCAAAAACCTTAAAATTCAGGTTTACTCTCTTTCACTATTTGAAGTATATGTTTTAAACACATATTCAACTTATTAGCATATTAAAAGTAATAAATAGAACAGGGTTTAATTATGATAATTATCAGCTATTAACGAAGTTTTACAGCTGGATAAAGGTGATGTAAACGACTACTTCATTATCCCTTTATTTACCCAAACCGGCTGATAAGGAATTTTATTATAATTCCTGAATTTAACAGGAAAAAATCTCGATAAAAATTTAGATGAATAACAGATCTACTGATTTTCATCAGGTCTTTTCTTTATACTCCGGTGTAACTTTGTTAAACAAAACAGATAACTTTATGACTGGCTATTATCGAATGTGCCTTAAAAGTTGGTGCTTGTTTTTTCTCCTTCTCTTCCTCATATATGGTAAAGAGTGCCTGGCTCAAGGTAGAGTTATTGAAGATACAACTCCTGTTGTTCAAAAAAGTTTCCGGCTTAATGCTCTGATTGTGGGGAGGTATTCCGCTTCATTAAATGAAAATATAGATGTTACAGGTAAGCACTTTTATAGTCAAGAAGAAGGAATAGTAAGCAATTCTTTTGAGATGCAGTATGTACGCCTCTCCACTACCTTTGGTATAACAGACAGGATTACCTCTTCTATATTATTAAATTTAGCAGATTTTAAACATCCTAATGTTTCTGAAAAAGTGCTGGAAAATGCCTTCATTAACTATTCTTACAACCCATACTTAAATCTTAGATTCGGCCAATTTAGACCATTCTTTGGACTGGAGGACCTTCATCCTTTTCAACTGAATAACTCCTACGCCTGGTCAAATCAATACAGCCTGTTTGGCCGCAATGGCTGGCAAAGTTTCCAATTGGGAGCTGCATTCTTTGGTTCATTAGCCCCGGTAGAAGTTCCTTTGTACTATTATTTTACAGTTTATAACGGAAACAATAAAAATCAATTGATGGATAGTGACAGCTCCAAAAATTATACGCTGCGAATCGAATATTATCCTTTTTCTGTATTGAAATTAGGTATAAACGGAGGAACAGCAAATTATAATAAACAAAGAGGATATGCATTTGGTTTAGATGCACAGCTAAGATATTCTGTAAGCAACAGGCTTGATTTTGATATGAATGTAGAGTACAAAAAAGGAACCAACTTTTTAGCTTATAGATCTTCTTTGGAAGAACATCCAGATTTAAATATGTACAAAATGGAAGGCATTTATTCACTTTACCAGCTACGCTATTATATTAATAAACCCAGAATACGGGCGCTGGAATTAAGTTTCAGACATGAATACCTGAATAGTGACACTACAATCCCCAACAATGATCTTAATTCTTACGTTCCGGTAATAAGTATGGTTTTCGCTAATATGTATGATGTAAAATTGTCACTGGTAGGAGTGATTAACAATTATCAGGACAATATTCCCAATTCTGCGCAGTATGATCACAGCAGGGTTTTAATGCAACTACAGGTTGCATATTAAAACTTACTGAATATTTTCTGGTATTGGAGATTTTAAAAGTCTTTGCTGAATTTTGTCAATTATTGGACTAATTAACGAATAACAGGAAACTTTTATTCTTCTGGACTTTATTCTTTTCTTTTTTAAAATTCCAAAAGCTCCTAAATAAGAATTCTGTGAAATAAAAAGGCAGGGGATTTTAATTCCTCTGCCCATTTAAATGTATTTCCTGATCTTCCCTAAATCTTTTAAATCACGAAATGAATAAAAAACTTACTAATTGTTATTTCTTTATCAGTTCTTTATTTGCCATCTCATTATCTCTCAATTCCTGACCAAAATAAGGCATTCCATCTTCGGTAAATTTAATTACCCTGGCATGTGTGTTTCGATTTGGATCGTATAGGGGCTCACCATCAATTTCTTTATAGTCACGGGCGTGATAAATCATTACAACTGTCACACCATCTTCAGCCACTGTAAAGCTGTTATGACCAGGTCCGTATCTTTTCAGCTCTTCGTTAGTAAAAAATACAGGTTCAGGTAATTTATTCCATGAAGCAGGATCAAGAAGGTCGGCATCTTGATTGGCCCATAATAACCCTATGTTATAGTTGTGATCTGTTGCGCTGGCAGAAAACGTAACGAAAATTTTTCCATTCCGGATAAGTACTGCAGGACCTTCATTTACTCTGTGCCCCTGAATTTCCCAATCATATTCTGGTTGTGTAATGACTACCTGTTTTTCGGCTAGGGTAGTTGGACTAGTCATTTCTGCAATAAAAAGTCCTGTATTTGTTACTTCATCTGAAGCTCTGTCGGTCCAGATGTGGTAACGCTGGCCCTCATGTTCAAAAGTGGTGGCATCCAAAGCAAAAATGTCCCTGTTGCTTTCTATTTGTCCTTCCTCAGTCCACTCCCCTTTTGTAGGGTCTCCAGACGGATTAGATAAAGCATACATACGCAATTTCCATTTGTCATCGGCCTCACTGGCTGCAAAATAGATATACCATTTTCCATCAATTCTATGTAATTCAGGAGCCCAAATATGTTCACTCATAGGCCCCTCCTCGTGTTTACGCCATACCACCACCGGGTCTGCTTCTTTAATACCATTTATAGTTTCAGAACGGCGTATTTCGATACGGTCATATTCAGGTACTGTAGCAATGAAGTAATACGTACCATCTTCAGCTTTGGTAACAAAAGGATCTGCCCTTTGCAGGGCCAAGGGATTGTCATATTGATGTTCTTGTGCATTCGCTGTAAATCCACAGAAAATGAAAATTAAAGCAAAAGATAGTTTAAGTAGTTTCATAAAGTTTGTTTTGTTTAGTTCTACTGATTTTAATTCAATTGTCCTGCCAAATTCTAGAAATTAGAATAAATGTGAAAGATACACTTTAATACAAATATAACATTGTAGTGGATTTTTCATATAATTTCGAAAAAAACTTATGGAAAATGAAAAATCCTTATTGGTTATATTTCTACGATTTTTATAATAAATCATTGAAATTTATATATAGGGAACGCAACCATTTTATTGTTAATGCATCTAAAACGAAAATCATTATATGTCGAATTGTAAAGCTTTTATTATACTGTTAATTCTCTTTAGTACTTTATCCTGTGATAAGGAAGAGGATTCACAACCAGATTTTGAACCAGTTACCACTGAAGAAGCTAACCATTTCAGGGAAAATTTCAGGAACAGAACTTTTACAAAATCAGTTCCTGAGAATGCTTTCCCTCGTGGGCGGGTCCATATTTACTTTTCTGAAGAAAGTGAATCAGGTATTCGATTATGGGCGCAGTATGCCGAAGAACCGGAAAATGCATCGCATGAATGGGAAATAACCGGAAGGGAATATAAAGTTTCAAAAGACACGGAATCCAATGTTTACAAATTGGAGTTCATTAATCTTTCCGCAAGGAATATCCTTCTTGAAGAGTGCTCCGATTGCCTAGAATTAAAAACATTGAGCATTTTTATCAGGAACCCTTTCGATAAAGATAAAATTCAATTCCGTATTGCTGAAGACAAAGATTTACCCAAACCCTATCCCGTTTTTAACCAATGGACATCCTTTGAAGAAAGAATCATATACTATAATTAATAAGAATCTATTTTTCAGTATATTTCATTCGGTTTAAAAACCATTCAATTAAGATGCTTGCGGCTCCGGGGCATTTTGTTCGATTAAATTTTCTGATTTTAATTCCTTCCAGAAATCAGCCGGAATGGTTTCGCTCATAGACTTTGCGTTGGCAGAAGATTGATGAGGTTTACTTGCTCCGGGAATTACAGAAGCAACAACCTCAGGTGCAGCTGAAAATTGTAAAGCTGCACTTCGTAAATCCACGTTATGATTTTGTGCGATATTATTCATTTTCTCCCTCTTCTCCAGAAAACCATCAGGTATTCCTTCACTGTAATTGTACCGATCTTTGCCGGCAAGAAAACCTGCATTTAAGGGTGCTCCTATGACCAGAGAAATATTTTCTTTTTCACAAACAGGAAAAAGTCTGTTTAAAGCATCTTCATGTTCCATTAGAGAATATTGGGTAGCTGAGAGAAAAATGTCGGGGTCGGAGACTTCAATAGCTTTAAGAATGGGTTCTATAGTGTTTACGCCAAGACCCCAGCCTTTAATAAGACCTTCTTCTCTCATCCTGGTAAGTTCTGGCATTGCTCCTTTTTGGGCTACTTCAAAATATTTTACCCAGTCTTCCTTCATGTGGCCATTATCTGGAGAAAGATCATGTATATAAACGATGTCCAGCGAAGAAATTCCCATACGGTGCAGACTATCTTCAACAGATTTGCGCACCCCTTCAGCCGAATAATCGTATTCGTAATCAAAATTGAGCTTTCCTTTCCATATCCCTGGATTCTTGTCAAAATCTGGAGCAGGTTTTAGAATACGTCCAATTTTGCTGGACAAAAGATAATCTTCTCTGTTTTTGTTGAAAAGAAAACTTCCCATTCGTCTTTCGCTAATTCCTAAACCATACCAGGGAGATGTATCAAAATGTCTTACGCCGTTATTCCAGGCAGCCTCCATCGTCTCCCTTATCTCTTCATCAGAATTTACATGAAAACCATTACCGGCCCCTACTCCACCCATTCCGAAGTTCATCTTTGGCTTAAATTTTTCGCGTAAAACATTTTTTTTTAGCGGAGAAGTAACTCCTGATCCGGAAGCAAAAACTGTGGCAGGTGCAGCGACAGTCGCAGCCGAAGTAAGTATTGTTTTGTATATGAAATCTCTTCTCGTGGTCATAATATTGAGTCTTTTAATTAGCTTTATAGAAGCAAATATCATTTAATTTACAAATTAGCTTTCAGAAAAAACGCTCTACCGGAAAAAAATATGGGCATGACAGATAAAAAATTCCTGAAAATCCATTGCTTTCAGCATGCAGATTTTGAAGATTTAGGGTGTATCAAAGATTGGTGTATTCAAAATGGTCACCGTATAAATTACACCAGGTTCTTTGAAGATGAAAACTTACCAGCTCCTGAAGATTACGACTGGCTAATCATCATGGGCGGACCAATGAGTATTTTTGATGACGAAAACTATTCCTGGCTCAAAGCAGAAAAGGCAGCAATTAAAGAAGCTATACGGCAAAACAAAACTGTGTTGGGAATCTGCCTGGGATCTCAGTTAATCGCTGATGTTCTTGGTGCCAGAGTGTATAAAAATCCTGAGAAGGAAATAGGCTGGTTCAACATTTCACTAACAGAAGAAGGAAAAAAAGAACCTGTTTTTAGTGGAATGAACGAAAAAATGAAGGTCTTCCATTGGCACGGAGATACTTTTGAACTTCCGGAAGGAGCTAAAAACCTTGCTTTTTCTGAAGCATGTAATAATCAGGCTTTTTTGTATAACAGAAATGTTCTTGGCCTGCAATTTCATTTTGAAGTCACAGAAGAAAGTCTTCGGGAAATGCTTCGAAACGGGAAAGAAGAATTAACAGCCGGAAAGTTTATTCAATCTGAAAGTGAGATACTGACACAGAAAGAATCCATAAAATCCAATAATACTATGATGTTCCATATACTTAATAGTCTTGCTTCCGATGAAGGTGTATAATTTTACTTGATCCGCACTCTATGAATAGCCATTAACTATTACCTTGATCCCGTCACATCTTTTAAAAAACTACTTAAATAAAAAGACATTCCAATAGATTAATCTTAACTTTGCATTAAATGCACGGGGTGCCTCATAAGGCTGAGATAATACCCGCTACCTGATATGGATAATGCCAACGTAGGGATGCAGCTTTAAAATATTTCCATTTTAAACTCCATTCTATCTGGTAATCCAGTCATAGAATGGAGTTTTTTATTTAAATAAACTAAAATGGAAATAGAGAAAAGCAACTTTCAACTGCTTCCCAAATCACATCAGAACTGGCAGGAAAGACCGGAATGGTTTTTTAACCGGGAGCATACTGATACTTATGAGCAATGGTATGAAGGAAGATATAAACGTGCCGAAGTCTGGCAAAAAAAGGTAATGGAACAACTTGTTTCCCAGGACACCCGCGTAAAAACTTTACTGGAATTTGGATGTGGAACTACCCGCTTCACCAGATGGTGGAAAGAAATAGGTATTGAAGCCACAGGAGGCGATATTTCTCCACTAATGCTTTCCCAGGCAGTAAACCTTTTCGACGGAGATTTGGTGATGGCAGATTCTCATCATATGCCTTTTAAAGACAATACTTTCGACTCGCTGGCTTTTATTACAACCTTTGAATATTATAAAGATCCCGTAAAAGTAATTCGTGAAGCAGCAAGAGTCGGAAAATATGGAATAGCCATGGGGATGATGAACAGAAATTCTCCTAAGGTGGTCCGGAGAAGGATTCAGGAAATTTTTGGAAAAAATCCTTTTTACCTTACTGCAACTTTCTATACACCAGCAAAACTAACTGCTATTATTAATGAAGCACTAAAAGGTAGGGAATATACTATAGAATGGTCATGTACAGGCCTCCCAAAATGGTTTCCTGTACAACAGTGGGGAATTCCTTATGGAGATTTCTTTGGCTTATATGTGCAATTTAAAGATGTGGAATAATGAGTAAGGAACTGGGAAAAATTCAAAATGAAACTTTTGAAGAAATTATTTTTAATAACTGTGGACGTTCAAGACAGGAAGTGAGTATTGGTCCGGCTTTTGGGGTGGATGTATCTGTTGTAGATCTTCCCAACGGACTCGCTCTTGCATCCACCAGCGATCCGCTCTCCCTAATTCCTTCACTTGGTTTGCAAGAATCTGCCTGGTTATCTGTACACCTAATGGCTAACGATATGGCCACTACAGGATTTTCACCCATGTATGGCCAGATGGTGCTGAACCTGCCGGCAACTTTTTCTAGGGAAGACTTTAAAACCTATTGGCAGTATATCCATAAATATTGTAAAGACATAGGTGTAGCAATTACTGGCGGACATACTGGTTTTGTCGAAGGTCAAAATTCCACAATATCGGGCGGAGGTACTTTTTCTACTGTAGCTCCAAAAAAGGATATTTTAGTTTCGAGTAATGCCAAACCAACAGATGTGATCCTGGTAACCAAAAAATGTGCTTTATCCTCTACTTCTATTCTCGCTATGAGCTTTCCTGAAATTATTAAAAAGAAGCTTGGAAAAGAAGTGTATGAGGAAGCCTGCGGAAATTTTTATCAAACATCATCTTTAAAAGATGCTTTGGCGGCGGCAGGTACAGAAATTCGGCATACTGATGTTACAGCCATGCACGATGTGACCGAGGGTGGAGTTTTAGGAGCAATTTATGAATTAACTAAGGCCTCTGGTAGTGGAGCACAGGTTTATGATGAATTATTGCCAATAGGCCATGTACAAAAGCAGATCTGTGATTTATTTTTTATAGATCCCCGTTTTAGTATTGGTGCGGGTTCTATGATAATTACCTGTAAAAAAGGAAGTGAACATGATGTTATGGCAAGGTTGCAAAATCAAAAAATCGCCTGCACAGTGGTTGGGGAAATTACTGAAAAGGAAGAAGGTGTAAAAATAATGAAAAATGGAGTGAATGAAGAACTTCCCTATCCTTCTGAAGATCCATATTGGAAAGCATTTTTTGAAGCATTTAACGCAGGCTGGAAATGACGAAAATTACCAAAATAAGAGGCGGACTTTATCTTGTTCTGGATCCTTCCATGAACAGGAATGAATTGTTCAAGAAATTAAATGAAGTCCTCGAAGAAGAAATAGCAGTAGTCCAGATCTGGGATAATTTCCCTCCATCCGTAAATAAGGTAGAACTGGAAAACGAGATCTGCGATTTATGCCATTCCAGAAATGTACCGGTTTTTTTGAATAACAACTGGCACCTGAAAAAGTCCACCCGTGCAGATGGGATACATTTTGATGTAATTCCTGAAAATTTCAGCGAAATAAAAGATGAATTGAAGGCAGATTGTATGTTTGGAGTGACTTGTAATAATGATCTTTCTGTAATTAAATGGGCTCACGAGAATAATCTGGATTATATTTCCTTCTGTTCCATATTTCCGTCTCAGACCAGTAATAGCTGTGAATTAGTTTCTTTTGAGACAATAAAAAAAGCGAGAGAAATCACCTCTATGCCCATCTTTCTTGCGGGAGGAATTCAGTATCAAAATATTAAAGAATTAGAGAGTTTAGAGTTTGAAGGTGTTGCAGTGGTTTCGGGAATTATGAGTTCCGAAAATCCTAAACAGGCAACCAGAGAATATTTATCAGAATTAAAGCGTATAAAAAATGAAAATAGCGACAATTAATAAATTATGCTGTCCTTTTGATAAAAAGGATTTAAAGCTAACCATAATTACCAAGGATGTTGAAGAAAATATTCTTGAAGGCTTCCTAACTTGCAAAAGCTGCAACAGGATTTATCCTATGGTAAAAGGAATTCCAATAATGAATCCTGACGAATACAGGGAATTCAAATTGGAACAACCCCTTCTTGAAAAATACCAGTCCCATTTAAAAGGGAAAAAAATCGAAAATTTCCGACTTCTGCCAAATGATGAAGAAACAAAGGAAATAGAGTAAACTCTATAAAAATTAAATCTGTAGATCGAAAATTGCCAAATTAAGCACCAGGCCTTGGACTACAATTTATTGCGCTTTTACTTTTTTTCCATTGTTATAAGCTTCCCAACCTTCTTTTAAGGCATAAGGTACGATCAAAAGAGCAGCGGCGGGATCTGCCCACCACCAATCAAGAAAATGCACTGCCAGGATCCCTCCCAAAACGGCAATTGTTTGGTACAGGCAAACAAAAGTATCTTTGGAGTCTGCAATCAATTCCTTGCTGTTAAGCCTCTTGCCGTATTTGTATTTGTACCAGATCAGGAAGGGGTTTACGACAAGGGAAACCAGCAAAATAGTTAACCCCAAAGTACTCCAGTCAGGAGTTTCTTTATTGATTAATTTTAAAACAGAATCGTATGTAATGAAAATACTGATCAAAAGAAAAGAAAGAGCAATTACAAAAAGAGTTATTCTTTCCCTCTTCTTCACCTTTTCCTCACTTATATCCTTAAGTTCACCATTGAGCCGCCACCAGAGAGTGCTGCCGGAAATAACTTCCACAACACTGTCCAATCCCCACCCAATTAAGGCCGAACTTCCTGAAGAAAAGCCTGCCACCAAAGAAACTCCAACCTCGATACTATCATAAATAATATTGAAGGTCTGGACGTTTCTTCCCTTTTTAAGATTCTTTTCCCTTTGTTGATCTTTCATTCTTCAGGATACGCTGATTTCTTAGTGACTATGGCCACCTTCACCTTTTTGCATTTCAGCCAGTAAATAATAGGCATTATTATATGCGAACATGGTACCCGGCTCCACTTCCGATAAAAAGTTAACAGCAACCCAGCCTCCGCTACTTGTCCCGGTAGTGATCTTCACCGGCTGGAAACTCCAGGCATCCCCTTCCCTTTCGGCCCTAAAAGCAAACTGATTTTCACCATCCCGGCCAATAGCATCTTCAGGAAGTGCGGTGGTGGAAGATTCTTCTACTAAAATTCTTCCACGAACATACATGCCGGGAATAAGGTTTTCTGGTCTGTTGTTGATTTCAGCGTGTACATGAACTGCTTTTCTTTCCCTGTCAAAAGATTTACTAATTGATATAATTTCCGCATTAAGTTCCATTCCTCCCAAAGATTCCACCGTCAGGATAACCTTCTGTCCAACTTTTATCTTAGAAATATCCCTTTCAAAAACCATAAGATCGGCATGAACATCTTCTGTATTAACTATTTCGAACATCGTGGTTTGTGCTTCTACAAATTGGCCCGTTTTTACATTTATCTCCTGCACGGCACCTTTAATAGGACTTTTAATAGCTATGCGCTGATTAATATTTCCTTCCTGGATATTTTCGGAACTTAAGTTCAGTAGCTGTAACTGTGATTTTAATCCCTGTACTCTGCCTCTGGCATTCTGAAGTTCAGCTTCTGCTCTCTGAAAAGTTTCTCCGGAACCTACTCCGGCGTCATACAATTTTTTCTGCCTGTTGAATTCCTTTTCCTGAAATTTTAGCTGATTTGATGCGTTGAGAAAATCTGTTTGAATCTGAATAATATCCGGATGAGAAATATAGGCCAATATTTGCCCTTTTTCCACCTCGTCTCCTTCAATAATTTCGATGTCTATCACATTTGCTCCAACTACAGTGGTAACCGAAGCTTCATTTTGAGGTGGCACTTCCAGCTGCCCATTCGCTTCCACAAAACCAGCCATATTTCGCTCCTGCAGTGTATCTATCTTCATTCCCAAAGCATCGAACTGTTGCTGGGAAAGCATCGCCTCCTCCATCTCGGCGTGCCCTCCTTCTTCTTCTTCTGTATGTTCATCTGAATGTATTTCACTTTCTTCGGAAGAATCTTTACATGAAATAAGACTGGAGAAAGTTAGAAAAGCCAGTAAAAAAATAGATGTTATTGATTTTATTGTCATTTTAGTAATGTTAATCGTTAAGAAAAAATTGAAGCTTTGCATAAGCTTCCAAATACTGCTGAAGGGAATCCAGGGCGTTTATCTCCACCTGTACAACATTGTCCAGGATATCGATAAATGCCAAATATGCTATTGCTCCTTCGTTAAAAGCAAGTAGTGAACCTTCCCGCTGTTCGGCGGCCACGGGTAAAGCTTCTTCTTTGTAAAAATTCCAGGAAGCCTGCCACTTCTGATAATTTTTGAGTGCCTGGGAAAAATCGGACTCCAGTTTTTGTTTTTCAAAATCTGAAGTGCGCTCTGCTATTTCTGCTTCTATTTTCGCAGCCTGCGCATTTCCATAAGTTTCTCCCGAAAGAAACGGAATGGACAATCCCGCCTGATAACTGTAAAATCCGCTGTTGCCGTTTATTTCCTGAAATCCATACTGAAGATTTAACTTCGGAAGTAAAGCTGCTCTGGCGGCCTTGTGTTCTGCTTCAGCAACTTCTACGTCTTGCCGGAAAACTTCCAGCACCGGATGCTCCTGAAGGTTTTCTGCTAAAATTTCTTCTTCAGTAAAAAACGCAGGGTCTAAATCCTCTGTAACTGTGTAATATTCTTCCTGTCCCAGCCAAAGATTCAGTCTTTCAAGAGCGGTTAAATAATCTGTATACGCCTGTTCAGTTTTTATTATTATCTGGTTCACTTCGCTTCTGGCGGTGATCATTTCCAACCTGGAAATTGCCTCTACCTCATAACGTATGGAAACAGCATTTTCAAATCTTTGATAAATCGAATCAAGTTCTGAAAACAATGTATATTCCCTTTTTGCCACAAAAGCATCAATCCAGGCAGATTTCACTTCCCGCGCTACCTGCAGTTCTGATAATTCAAAGGCTTTTTCTGCTAAGGAAATCTGCTCATTTTGTACCCGGAGTTTTGGTGCTATTCCTAACACATCAATTCCCTGCTGCTGAATTCCAATTCTGGTATAGACTCCGCGGCGATTTGCAATTTCTTCCCCGGCAGTAAATATTTGTGTGTTTCCAAAATCCCAGGCCGATTTCCGCAATACTTCCTGCTGTTCAATTTCCAGCTTCCTGTACATTAACAGCGGAAAATTTTTAATGGCAAGCTCTTCTGCTTGAGACATTGTTAAGATTGGTAACTCATCCATTTCCTGTGCTGTAATATTACGTGGAAACAGGCAAAGCACAGCCAGGACTACAGTAGCAATCACAGGTTTTCCAATAAAGTTTCTTCCGGTTGAACGTTCTTCCACCATTTTGTAAAGGATGGGTAAAATAAACAGCGTTAGAAAAGTTGAAGTTATTAAACCTCCAATTACTACTGTTGCCAGCGGCCTTTGCACCTCGGCCCCTGCCGATGAAGATATGGCCATTGGTAAAAAGCCCAAAACATCCGTAAGCGCAGTCAGCAGGATTGGGCGAATTCGTCTGCGTGTACCGCGGCTTATACGTTCCTCCAAATTGGTGACTCCTTCTTCTTTCAGCTCATTTAATCCGCTAATCAAAACGAGTCCGTTAAGCACAGCTACTCCAAATAAGACGATAAATCCAACCCCCGCAGAAATGCTGAAAGGCATATCCCGCAACCACAACGCATAAACTCCGCCAAGAGCTGCCAACGGAATAGCCACATAGATCATTGTAGTCTGCTTAAATGATTTTAATGCAAAATAGATAAGGATGAAGATAAGTAATAGTGCAATTGGTACTACCACCTGCAACCGGCTACTCGCTCTTTCCAGGTTTTCAAAAGCTCCCCCGTACCTGATGAAATATCCCGTCGGCAGATCAAATTCCGCATCCAATTTTTTCTGGATATCCTCTACCACAGATTTGACATCACGGTTCCTGATGTTTACCCCAACATTTATTCTTCTGTTGGTATTATCGCGACTTATTTGCATTGGTCCGGGCTGGTAACTGACCTCTGCAATCTCCCTAAGCGGAATTTGGTTTTCTGAAGGTAACGTAACATACAGGTTTCGAAGGTTATCAATATTTGCGCGGTGCTCTTCATCTAAACGCACCACTAGGTCGAACCGGCGCTCGCCTTCAAAAATAACCCCGGCCTTTCCTCCGGCAAAAGCTGACTGCACCAGAGAATTGAGATTACTAATCTGTAATCCGTATTGTGCAACTTTATTTCGGTTGTAGTTCACTGTAATCTGAGGCAGGCCTGCGGTTGCTTCCACCTTCATATCTGCAACTCCTTCTACTGTAGAAATAATATTTCCCATTTCTTCAGCCTTATCAGCAAGAATGTTAAGATCTTCTCCATATAATTTAATAGCAACATCTTCCCGTACACCTGTAATCAACTCATTAAATCGCATCTCTACAGGTTGAGAGAATTCATAACTTACCCCGGGAATAATACTCAGGGTTTCTTTCATCTTCTCTATCAGCTCGCCTTTGTGGTCAGCAGAAACCCATTCGGAACGGGGTTTCAGAATAACAAAACTATCCGCAAGATCCATCGGCATAGGATCAGTTGGAACATCAGAAACTCCGAACCTGCTAACAATTTGTTCAATTTCCGGATATTCGTTTAGAAGGAGGTTTTCTATTTTGTTCGCTGTTTCTGTTCCTTCAGTTAGAGAACTTCCCGGTTTCATTATAATGTGGAATGCAATTTCACCTTCGTCCAGTTGCGGTACAAATTCTCCTCCCATTCTTATAAAAAGAAAAACCGAAAGAGCAAAAAGAGCTACTCCGACGCCTAAAACAATCTTTCCTTTGTTTAAGGATTTCTTCAGAAGGGGTTGATATTTATTTTCAAGCCAGAATACAAATTTGTCGCCCCAGGATTTTCTTTCTGTCTTAGGAGCTTTAAGAAATAAAGCCGAAATCATGGGTACATACGTAAGGCAAAGAATCATTGCACCCAGCATAGCAAACATAAATGTGAGCGCCATAGGCCTGAACATTTTTCCCTCTATGCCTTCCAGCGCAAGAATGGGCAAAAAAACGATTAGAATGATCAACTGCCCAAAAAAGGCAGAATTCATCATCTTCTTTGCAGAACCGGACGCGATTTCATCTTTCTCATCCTGCGTTAGCTGTTTCTTATTCCTAATCCTCTGATAAATTAAAAACACTGTACTCTCCACGATAATAACGGCACCGTCCACGATGATTCCAAAATCAATAGCGCCCAGGCTCATCAGGTTTGCCCAAACACCAAAAGCATTCATCAGAATAAAGGCGAAAAGAAGCGACAACGGAATTGTAGAAGCTACAATCAATCCGCCCCTCCAGTTTCCCAGAAGCAAAACCAGGACAAAGATTACAATTAAACCACCTATCATCAGGTTCTCACTAATTGTTCCTGTTGTTTCAGCAATAAGTTTACTCCTGTCCAGGAAAGGTTCTATGGAAACACCATCAGGAAGGGATTTTTGGATTTCGTCTATCCTCGTTTTTACATTTTCTATAACTTCGTTGGAATTAGCTCCCTTGAGCATCATAATCATTCCCCCCACAGCTTCACCCTGTCCGTTTTTGGTGAGCGCTCCATAACTCACGGCACTTCCTGTCTGCACCGTTGCAATATCCCTAATGGTAACCGGAACTCCTCCGGAATTTGCAACGACAATGTTCTCGATATCCTCCACACTTCTGACCAATCCTTCCCCCCTGATAAAATTAGCCTGGTGGTTTCGTTCAATATAGGCTCCTCCGGTGTTTTGGTTGTTATTTTCTAATGCGGTGAAAATATCTGAAATACTCAACCCTATTGCGCTGAGTTCATCGGGATCAACAGCCACTTCGTACTGTTTTATACGACCGCCAACGCCGTTAACTTCCACCACTCCCGGAACCATCGCCATTTGCCGGCGAACGATCCAATCCTGAATTGTGCGGAGTTCTGTAAGACTATACTCTTCTTTGTATTGCTCGTCTACCTCTAAAGTGTACTGGTAAATTTCTCCAAGACCGGTAGAAATCGGGCCCATGAACGTATTACCAAGTCCTTCAGGAATCTCTTCTTCTACTGCTCTTAATTTCTCACCTACTAATTGCCTTGGCAGATAGGTGCCCATATCGTCTTCAAAAACGATGGTCACCACAGAGAGACCAAATCTGGAAACCGATCTAATTTCCAAAACACCGGGCAAATTGCTCATCGCAACTTCAACAGGATAAGTGACAAATTGTTCAATATCTTCAGTGCCCAGGTTTGGAGCCTGTGATATTACCTGCACCTGGTTATTAGTGATATCCGGCTGTGCATCTATAGGAACCTGCGTTATGCTCCATATCCCAACGCCAATCAGGACAACCGTCAGCAGGCCTATTATAAACTTATTATTGATTGAAAAATCAATGATTTTATCTAACATCTGGTGTTTTATTTAATTCAGAAAAACAAAAAGGAATGACTGAATTTAGTCATTCGCGACAGGACGTAAGTATCCCAGGTCTGAATTAAATGCGGGGTGGTTGAAGAAGAGAGCTGGAGAAATCTTTTTCCGGTGCTTCCAACCTGGTGGAAATAAGCGTTGAAATTTCGGGACTAAAAATAAAAAAATATGTGGTCTGCAAATCAACAATATGCACGTGACAGCAGTGGCAATGGCAAAAAGGCGGACATAAATCTTCTGGAGAATCCTGCTGACTTTCACCTTCTACTGAAGTTTTTGTACAAACTTCAGCATCTGAACAGGAAGTCTCAGCCTCGTCTGCACAACCCAGAAAATTGAGTCCCAGAAAGTAAAAAGATAATATAAATGCTGCTATCTTCACAATTACAAATATAGAAATTATCTTCAAGAGCAATCCCTTATCAAATAGATAATCAGTTTCAGAATTCTTCGGAAGGAAAAAATATTTTCGGTTAGCTCCTGATGATATTGAATTTTTTACTGATGATCTGCAAGGATCCGCCCAAGGATCAGAAATAATTACTCTTCCTTTGGAGGATACATGAAATCCTCAATTTTTCCATGGGACAGCTCGGGATTTGCACCCTCTTTTCCTGCCACCAATGCGCCAACAGCACATGCATAATCCAATGCCTTTTGCGGATTTTCCTTCTTCAAAAGCTTCGCAATTAAAGTGGCCAGAAAAGAATCTCCCGATCCAACCGTATCCTTCACTTTTACCTTAAATCCGCTATTATAGTACAATTTTCCTTCGTGCAGAAAAACTGCTCCGTGCTGTCCTTTAGTGACACAAATTGATGTTGCCGAAGTTTCTTTAGCAATAAAATTGAGATTTTGCTCCAGGGAATGAAAAGGAGAACCCAATATTCCTGCAATTTCAAACAATTCGTCATCATTAAATTTGATAATATCGGCCTGCTGAATCAGCTTTAGCAAAACTTCTTCTTCATAGTGTGGAGGTCTTAAATTGATATCTAAAACTTTTAGTTTGGCTTCGTGCAAAAGTTCAAAAAGAGTATTGCGACTGACTTTATCCCGGCAAACCAAACTTCCGAAGATAAAAACATCAGCTTCTTTTACAGAATGTTTCATTTCCTCTGAAATTTTAATTTTATCCCACGCAACGGGATATGCTATTTCATAAGTTGCAGAGCCACCAGGAGAAAGGCTCACATTAACCACTCCAGTAGATTGCTCGGCATCTTTGGCAATATTTTTTACCTCAATATTATTGGATTTTAAGTAGGAAATAAGTTTATGCCCCTTTTTATCATTCCCCACTTCACTAATCACTTCGGTTTTAATTCCGAAGCTGCTCATTCGCGAAGCAACGTTAAGTGGGGCACCGCCAATACGTTCCTCATCAGGAAATACATCCCACAAGATCTCTCCAAAACAAACTGCCTTTATATCCTTTGCCATTATGTTCTATTTTTAACCGATAAATTCAGCCGGTACATCACTACTTGCCAAAAATTGTTATTTTAGACACTACACCTAAAATGGCAATTTTCATCTTATTTTCCTTACAGAAAGTTCTTCTCCAAGCTCCTCCAGCGTTTTTCCTTTGGTTTCCGGCATCATAAAGATTACGAAGAACAATTGCAGCACCATCATAAATGCGAAAATTGAGAAAATGTAAGCCGGGCCTATGGTGGCGGTTAAATAAGGAAAAACTGAAGGAATAGCAGCAGCCAGTAACCAGTGGGTGGACGATCCAAATGCCTGACCAGAAGCCCGTAGATGATTGGGGAAAATTTCAGAAATAAAAACCCAGATCACGGCCCCTTGTCCTACTGCGTGGGCTGCTATAAATATGAATAAAAACAATGGCACCCACAATCCCTGCCAGTTTAGAAAAAATGCAGCTGCTACCAGCGACAGGGAAATAATATATCCAATTGAACCTACCAGCATTAACTTTTTCCTCCCGACACGATCAATTAAATATACCCCGATAAGGGTAAAAATCAGGTTAATAATGCCAACACCTATACTGCTTAACAAGGCTGTACTTTCACCTAAGCCGGCAGCTTCAAATATTCTCGGAGCATAATATAAAAGTGCATTTATACCTGATAACTGATTAAAGAAAGCGATTAAAAACGCGAGAATTAAAGGAAAACGATACTTCTTCATAAAGATATTTTCCCCTTTAATTTCCGTCTCCGATTGTGATTTTATCTCCTTCATTTTTGCTTCAACATCATAATTAGGATCAATAATTTGAAGAACTTCCATAGCCTCCTCATTTCGTGATTTGGAAATAAGCCATCTTGGACTTTTTGGAATAAAGAAAACGAAAACAGTATAGATAACAGCAGGAATGGCCTCTACGCCAACCATCCATCGCCAGGGCTCTTCTCCTGTATTTCTGAGTAAGTAATTTGAAAGAAAAGCGATAAGGATTCCAAGAACGATATTAAACTGGTACAAAGCCACCAACTGGCCTCGATTTTCCCGAGGAGCTATTTCTGATACATAAGCGGGAGCAGCAATGGTAGAAGCCCCTACTCCCAATCCACCAATAAACCTGAATATTGCAAAGGAAACAGGATCATCTACCAGTGCAGAGCCAAGTGCGGACACAAAATAAAGAATACCAATTACTAAAAGTGTATTTTTTCTTCCGAACCTGTTTGTTGGAAAGCCTCCAAAAATAGCTCCAATCACAGTACCCCAAAGTGCCATACCTATCACCACAGAACCATGAAAAGCATCTGTTGTTCCCCATAAATCCTGTAGTTGTTGATCTGCTCCTGATATCACTACAGTATCAAAGCCAAAAAGAAAGCCGGCCAATGCTGCACTTATGGACCAGAAAAAAATTTTCTTCATATTCAGGATTTAGTTTATCGGTTGAACCGAAAAGCAAAGAATTGGTTTAAATTTTTAATACAATTACAAGCTGAAAGCAATTTAAGGAAATATTCAGAAGAATTCTACAAAATCATTAGGGCAGTTTTAGCGAAACCTTAAGAGACTTCGCACCGTTAATTTTGTACTTTAAAAAGAAAAAGATGAAAAATACTGCTATGATCCTTTTAACCATAACTACATTGATTCTTGTGGCACTCGCTGTTATGGTTTCTTATAATGTTGCCTTTCCAATGGTTTTTTATATAACCTGTGCAGGTCAGGCCATATTTATATTTACTGTTTACAAGGTTCTAACAGATAAATATTCTACAGAAAAGACTTTTGATGACTGGTATGAAGATTATCCTATTGAGGATAAATAATTTAAATTGAGAGTGACTATTCAAAACCTTACTATTCCACCACGTCAATAGTTGTTGTAGCGGAAACTGGTTTTCCCTCTCCCGTAAATCCTTCTAAACTAACCTGATAAGTTCCCGAAACATCGGAAGTATAAAATTCAATGTTCTTATTTCCTTTTGTAAATTTCAAATTTGGATTCCAATATAACTCAAACCTGAAATCGGGAATCCTTGCTTGTTGGGAAGCTTCGTAATCGGGATGGAAATATAATTTTTGGGGAGAAGTCTTTAAAGGTTTTGTTTCTAAAATATCCTCCCTGGAAATTAAAGGAAAGTAATTCTGCTGTTTGGTTTCTATAGTAATAATTCCCTGGAAAACCAGTGGCCCCAAGAAATATTTATCCCGTAGTATTCCTATTCTTTGAATTTTTCTTGAATCAAAATCCATGAATTCCTCATGATTTTGAATTAATACGCCATCTACCAGGAGTAAAGTAGGTAATCCGGTACTAAGTGAGGATTTATAACTTCTTACCTCAAATTGGCTTTGCCCGTCATTACCTTTTCTAATGGCACCAAACCGTATAATTTCTACGAATGTTTCTCTAACCGTTGGAAAACGGTTATAATCATCGAGATTGTAAACTTCAGGCAATTCACCATAAAAAGAGGTGCTTTCAGAAGAAAGTATAATTTCGTCTGATTTCTCGGCTAAGTAGGAATTTTCTATTTGGTTATAAATACTTCTCTTTTTAAGCCATTCTCTCATTTCAGGTTTAAAACGGAAATTATTAAAATTAAAATCTTGATAATTGTCAACAAATTTCTCTTCAAGTTGAATTTGAAAGTTCTCTGTTCCCCGATTCATTACCTGTAGCACTGCACTTTCTCCCTCAAAATTGGAAACATTTAAATTAAAATGAAAATTACCCTCTTCGTCTGTTTGTGCAAACTTTAGAATATCATTTCTTCCTGGAATTGATAACGCTACAATCCTCTTGTCGAACGATCCATTGGCAGACATTTTATTCAGAATTTTTCCGTTAATAATTTCCCCTCTCATTTCAGGAAAATAATTTATTCCGTCTGAATTCTGAATCAAATTATTGGACTGCTGTTCTAAACTCCAATTAGAAGCGCTTGTGTGCTGTGGCTTTGCAAAAGTGTCTAATTTCCTGACAAGCACAGAATAACTTCCAGATTCCGCATCTGCATTTTTAAAAGTTATATTCAGAATAACTTTTTCCCGTTTTCTATATTTTTCAGCAGAAGTGGAAATAGTTACTAAAGCATTTTCAACTTCACGTTTATCTTTATAGTTATCATCCAGGTAAAAAGAAGAATTATTTGCTCCCGTAGAGTCGGAAATAGCTCCCTGGTCTTCTGTATAAGGATTAATAATAGCCAGATCTCCTTTAAAAAAGTTTTCCTTACCTGCATTTTTCATCCATTGCGTATAAGCAACAATTTTGTAATTACCTGATTTAACGTCTATCGGAATAAAGAAATCTCCGTACCCGCTACCGCTCTCAAGATCAATTTTTTGCTGAAAAAGGGCGATTCCATCTTGTCTTATTACTTCCACATAGCCAAGCTTACTAATATCGCTCAGTTTATTAGTGGACTCATTTATTGCGTACAGTTTATATCTCAGACTTTCACCGGCAAGAAAAAGACTGGAGTTGTAATGAACAAACATCTTTTCCTGCGGAATTGCTTCTGTTAAATCCTGTACTTCCTGGCTTTGTAAAACAGCGCTCTGCAGAAGAATTAGTACAATAAAAAAATAAAATTCTTTTCTCATTAGGTTTTTATTCTATCCAAAATTCAGGAACTTCATTGCTGCCCAGGGTTCTGCAGTCAATACATTGCGCCCACATTAACGTATATATAGGAGGAGCGAAAGGCACAGGATCAGCAGCATAAAACAGGTAACCACCATTCTCTATCAAGGCAATTAATCTATCACGCGGAGGATCGTAGATCGTATCGCAATAAGAGGTAAGGACGGGTCGACCTTGTGAAGGATCATAATAATCTGAATAACTAAAAAAAGTCCTTTTTTCAGAAACGGAAGCTACAGAAAAATAGCCGATCACAAATTCACCTTCTTCTGTTGCATTTATATTCCCTTTCAGTACACCAGGCTGAACCTGGGAAAATATATTCTCAGAATCTGATAAATTTTGCAAGGTTTCATAAAATTTATAAGCTTCAGGGGAAAGGGAATACTGTTTGACCAATATGCTATACCTGTAGGCCAGAATAGGGTTATCATTGGCAAGAAACCTTATAAGAAAACCATCCTCACTATTAGAAGATAAATTGGAGGTGTTCCTTAAGATCACATTGTTGGAAGCTACAGTGTTATAACAGATCTCATCTTCATAGGTCTTCAGAACTAATTCTGGTTCGCCATCCTCATTTAATATAAATTCCCTGGTTTTAGGAAAGCGGGAAACTATTTTATAAGTTTCTTTATATTCGTATTTAAAATAATTCGTCTCTTCTCCAGATCCTATATCTACAATAAGACCTATTCCATCTTGTCCCTGATAATTTGTTTGAGTTGAAAATACATCTGCTATAGGTACTGCGGCATGAGGAAGTACAACCGGATCTGAATTGTAAGATTTTCCACTTGCAGTATTGACTTCCAATTGATAAGATATACCAGGTTCTACTGCAAAAGGTCGTTCTGAAAGATAAATTCCGTTTTCTTCTTCCGTAAAAGAATACGAATTTCCTTCATTATCTGAGACTTCTACTGTAGCTCCGACTTCTGCCACAGGTCTCTCCTCACCTAAAGGATAGGCGTTGGATATCTTTACTTTTTGAGTTATAAATTCATCTGTTAGTGTAGATTCTACTACCAAAGCACTTTCGAACTTTCCTTCTTCTACTTCTACAGGTTCAACACATCCAAGTATAAACAGGAAAAACAACAGAAAAAATACTTTCTCTAATGACTTTAAAAAATTACTTATCCTGTACTGCCACATAATATTCAGAATTTAAAATTATAAGTAATCGTGGGAACAGGAATGGAAAAAATTGAACTTTGATAAGCTTCCACTTCCCCATTATCTGTTACAAAGAAAACTGAATAAGGATTATTTCTACCCAGCACATTGTAAATAGAAATATTCCAGAAACTGTGAGCTAGTTTTTCTATTTTATGATTGCCTTCTACATTAAAGCTCAAATCTAAACGGTAATAATCCGGAATCCGGTATTGGTTCCTGTCACTGTAATATACATATTCTGCATTATCAAAATTATACTTGCCTATAGGGTAAGTTATAGGTCTTCCAGTCTGATAAACAAAATTGGCTGAAAAACTAAACCTTTTGGTCAATTTATAATTTGTTACCACACTTAGATCATGGGGTTTATCAAAGTTTGCGGCAAAATATTCACCTCCATTAATAATCTCTTCATTAAAATTACCATCCAGTTTTAGAAGCGATCTTGAATAAGTATAACCCAGCCATCCATTTAATCTACCACTATTTTTCTTTAGCAAAAATTCCACACCATAAGATTTTCCTTGTCCCTGAAGGACTTCGGCTTCCGTATTTTCATTGAGAAAAAGTTGAGCCCCAACTTTAAAGTCCAGCATATCCCTGCTTTTCTTATAATATCCTTCCAGGCTTACCTCATACATATTGTCCTCAAAATTTTTGTATGCTCCAAGGGAATATTGCGTTGCTCTTTGCGGTTTAATATAGCTGCCAGATAATTTATATATATCTGTAGGAGAAACAGTGGTATTATTTGAAAGTGTATGAATATACTGGATGGTATTATTAAAACTTCCTTTTATAGACAACTCCGGATTTAAAAGATATCTTGCTGAAACCCTTACTTCCGGACCTCCATAGGTTTTAATTATTTCATTCTTTCCATAATTCCGGAGTCCTGTAACTGTACTTTCCCCCAGGGGCAAACCTTCTTCATATACATTTTCATCGGCAGGTCCCAGTGCAGCATAAAAAGAATAGCGTAATCCTGTGCTAAGCATAAGCTTATCCGTAATTTCCCAATCATCTGAAAGATATAAAGCAGATTCCAATCCTTTTTCTTCAGGAATATAAAATTCTTCTATCTTAGAATCTGCTCCTAAAGGATTTATTTCTCCGGGATTAACCATGTAAAGTTTACTGGAAATCCCATAGTTAAAATTATGTCTGCTGTTATACTTGTATAGAACATTTAATTTAGCTTCTGTTTCATTAATTCTGTATCCGCTATTAAAACTATTTGCAAATTCATTATCATATTCTATGTTGAATTTATAGTTGCTGTTAGTGAAGATTAAACTCGCATCATTTTTATTATTAATCTTGCGGTCATACCGTAGAGAAAGAGCCAGGTTATTATAACTGAATAGCGAATCTGAAGTAAGACTAAACACATCCCTGCTAAAGTATCCGGTAGCTTTGACCGTATTTTTATCATTAATTCTGTGTCCATACTTAAGAATAACATCATAAAAGTTAGCTGTACTGTTATTCAGGGATTCTTCATCTAAAGATCTCAGAATCCAGTCAGAATACGTGCTTCTTCCACCCATTATTAACGAAGCTTTATTCTCTACAATGGGAATTTCCAGTGCAATATTGCTGGTCACCGGGCCAATAGCCGCTTCTCCCGAAAACTTCTGTTCGTTACCCTCTTTTGTACGAATATCAAAAACGGAGGATAAACGACCTCCATATTTGGCCGGAATATGTCCTTTATAAATCTCTACATCTCCTGCGGTAAAAGGATTAATGGCAGAAAATAATCCGAAGAAATGGCTTGGATTATAAATCACAGCATCATCAAGTAAAATAAGATTTTGGTCGGCTCTACCACCTCTCACATTATAACCAGAAGAACCTTCTCCTGCGGTGGAAATACCTGGTAGCATCGTAGCGACTTTTAGAATATCCCTTTCTCCTAAAACAAGCGGAATAGTTTTAATTTCACTGGCTTTTATTAGTTGTACGCCTGCGACAACACTACGCACATTTGCTTCTGAACTGGTTTCTAAAACAACTTCATCAAGCGCTTCATAATTTTCATTTAGCTGAAAATTAAGTGCACCATCATTATAAATAACAACTCTTCGTAACAAATTTTCACTCCCTAGAGATCTGGTTTCGAGAATATATTCTCCTGCAGCCAGGCTTAACTCGTAATATCCATTTATATCGGTTACGGTTCCAGTATTTGTATTCCTTACGATTAAGGCAAGGTTTGAAATAGGCTCGCCACTTTGTTTATCATAAATATACCCACTTAGGGTGAATCTTCTTTTTGCCGAATTCCTGTCTTCCTTCCCAATCCTTGCGGTTTGTATTTCTTCTCCTTGGTTCGCTTCGGGCGCTTCATAAAATATAGGTTTGTTTATATTTTCAAGATGGTCATCCTCACTGGAGCCTGGTAAAAAAGCAGCCGGTAAATCATCATAGATAATATTATTTTTTGTGAGAATAACTTTATTGTCGAGGAAGTAGTAGTTGATAGGCGTATCCTGAAATAATTCCTGAAGAATATTTGAAATTGGTTCATTTTCATAATTCCCGGTCACTTTTTCCTCTTTTAACCATTCCTCTATAAAGTAGAATTTATAAGGAGTAATATCTTCTAAATCTTGTAACACTTCAATAATCTCAGCATCTTCAAAAGAAATGCTCACTACTACAGGCTGTTCCTGGGAATAAGTTTTGAAAAAAAGAATCAGCAAAAAATAAAACAGAGATTTTTTCATTTAAAGTTCCCTGTTTTTAGCTGTTAACAAAGGAAGCAACTCCGTGTAAAGACTGGTCATAAATTGATCTTTATCATTTTTCAAATAAGATTTATTGCTTTTGTAAAATTCAGATATGGCTTTTTTTTCTTCAGGAAAGATATTTATTAAGTCTCTCCTGGAATCAACAGGATAAAATCCATCGCCTTCTGAATAAAAAAACCGACTTTTCCTGGGATTAAATTCATAATACATCACCTGCTTGTCTCTTTTTTCTGAAGGATTTAAGACGTATTTTTTAAAAATACCTGAAGTTTCATCCCCCGCAATAAGCTCTAAAAAACCGGAAGTAGTCTCATTTGTTCCTACGTTAATAAATTTTTTACCACCTAATTTAAACCAGCCAACTTTATCTGTTATAAGCTGTAAAACTGTTTTCGTATTGTCACTTTCAAGTTCTGCAATTAACCGATTGTTAAAGATGTCAAATTTTAAAGCAACATTATAAAAAACTTCAGCATCATAAAGGACATCTCCTAAAATAAAATCCCTCGAAAAGAAAAACTGATGCTTGTTATTGATGGTACGATATTCTTCAACATATTCCACTCCGTTAAAAAGTGCTGTATTTTCCAAACCTATCGCTCGATCATAGGCCTGTAAATACTCTTCCTCTGCTTGTAGGTTCTGAGCAGTTATAAAGAAAGATGGAATGAAAAGTAAGATGGGTAATATCCAGAAATTTGATCGAAACATTAATTATAAAATTTGATACGACTGTTGGAATATTCTGCATGTAATTAAAAATATCATATGTGAATCCCCAGTATTAAGTGATAAAACTAATCTTTTTTTTAAAGAAAAATAAAAATCAATATAAAAATGATAATAATCCTTTCTTAGTTTACCAGTAAAAAGGATTGTTGATATAACTTTTATTCTATCCAGAATTCAGGAACTACATTGGTGCCCAGGGTTCTGCAATCGATACAGTCTGCCCACATCAAAGTATAACCCTGCAGTGGATCATATGAGTAAAATCTATAGTTGCCAAGTTGGATTAGGTCTATTAATTCCTGGCCATTTGGACTTAAAGTAGGACAATAAGATCTAAGCACTGGACGACCAGTTGAAGGATCATAGTAATCTGAATAACTAAAAAAAGTTCTCTTTTCAGAAACGGAAGCTACAGAAAAATAACCAATAACGGTTTCATCTTCTTCCGCTGCATGTATGTTGCCTTTTAATACGCCAGGCTGAACCTGGGAAAAAACATTCTCAGATTCTGATAAATTCTGTAATGTTTCATAAAATGTATAAGCTTCGGGAGAAAGCGAATACTGCTTAACTAAGATGCTGTACCTGTAAGCCAGAATAGGATCATCGCTGGCGAGAAACCTTATAAGAAAACCATCCTGACTGTTAGAAGATATATTGCTTGTATTTCTTAATATAATATTATTGGAAGCTACAGTTTTAAAACAGGTCTCATCTTCATAATTCTTTAAAACTAATTCCGGATCTCCTTCATCATTGACTACTAATTCCCTGTTTTTGGGAAAACGCGAAACTATTTTATAAGTTTCTTCATATTCATATTTGAAGTAATTTGTCTCTTCTCCAGATCCTATATCAACAATGAGTCCTATCCCATTCCCTCCCTGATAATTTGTTTGAGTGGGATATACATCTGCTATAGGTACTGAAGAATGAGGAAGTACAACCGGAGCTGAGTTATAAGAGTTTCCATTTGAAGTATTAATTTCTAACTGATAAGTTATGCCGGGTGCTACTGCAAAAGGAGCAGTGGAGAGATAAACCCCATTTCCTTCTTCAGTAAAAGAATAAGTATTTCCTTCGTTATCTGTGACTTCTACCGTAGCACCAACTTCTGTTAAAGGTCCCTCCTCACTTAAAGGATAGGCTTTGGATATCTTTACTTTTTGCGTAATCAATTCATCTGTCATTGTAGATTCTACTACTAAAGCACTTTCAAACTTCCCTTCTTTAATTTCCACAGGTTCAACGCATCCTATAATAAACAGGAAAAAAAATAGAAAAAATCTTTTTATTAGGTGCCTTACAAATTTACTTATCCCGTACTGCCACATAAATCTCAAAATTTAAATTATAAGTAATCCTGTGAAAAGTAATGGAAAATTAAACTTTCATACGTTTCCACTTCCCTATGATCTTAATTGGAAACAAATGATAGAATTTTCTTATATTATCAGAACACCATAGCGCCTACCTAAAATTCAAGTGCTAAAACTAATCGTTTTTTAAAGAAAAATAAAAATAGATATAAAATGATAATAATCATCTGACTTTTTTAAACCAGTATTCCAACTCTTTATAAATTTACCCGAAATAGGAATTACCAGATAAATAGCTAAACGAACATCTTAAAAACCTAATAAAAATTTATTCTGCGAATAATGAATAAATTTACAAAACTAATATTCATTTAAAATAATCATTTAAATGCAGCTGAATAAATTTATTGATCACACCAATTTAAAACCGACAGCAACGCCGCAGGATATAAAAGATTTATGTGCTGAAGCTGTAGAGCATAAATTTTATGCCGTATGTGTAAACGGCTGTTACGTAAAACTTGCACATGAGGCGCTAAAGACGTCTGAAATAAAACTGGCTGCCGTCATAGGTTTTCCGTTGGGAGCTATGGATACGAATTCCAAAATTTTTGAAGCTGAACAATGCATCGCACAGGGAGCAGATGAGATCGATATGGTAATTAACATAGGGCAACTAAAAGCCGGTAATGTAGAGCTCGTTCAAAATGAAATTGCTCTTATAAAAAAAGCTATCGGAAGAAAAATCCTGAAAGTAATCATTGAAACCTGTTACCTTACTGAAGAAGAAAAAGTAGCGGCATGTGAATGTGCACTACAGGCAAAAGCTAATTTCGTAAAGACCTCCACAGGCTTCGGACCTTCGGGCGCCACTTTTGAGGATGTAAAACTCATGAAGTCTGTGGTTAAAGAAGAACTTCAGATTAAAGCTTCAGGCGGAATAAAAGACACCGAAACAGCAGAAAAATATATCAAACTGGGAGTGGCCAGATTGGGCACCTCTTCAGGAATATCCTTAATTTAAAAATTTATGAGCATTCATATAGATGCAGAAAAAGGGGACATTGCAGAAACCGTCCTCTTACCTGGAGATCCATTAAGGGCAAAATGGATAGCAGAAGAATTTCTCGAAAATGCCGTTCAATACAATAATGTTAGAGGAATGTTGGGCTATACTGGCACTTTCCAGGGAAAAAAAGTCTCTGTACAGGGTACGGGCATGGGAATTCCTTCCACACTAATATACTGTCACGAACTCATAAATGAATTCGGTGTAAGAAATCTTATTCGGGTTGGTTCAGCGGGTTCTTACCAGGAAAAAGTAAAAATTAATGATATTGTGCTTGCGATGGCGGCTTCTTCCACATCGGGAATAAATACCGCCAGGTTTCCGGGGGCCCACTTCTCCCCTACGGCAGATTTTAAGCTTTTTCTAAACGCGGCAAATTATGCTCATTCAGAAAATATTCCGGTACATGCAGGGAATATACTTTCTGCTGATGCTTTTTATGAAGAAGGTGAAAATGAATATCGAAAATGGGCAAAATTCGACATTCTCTGTGTAGAAATGGAAACTGCAGGAATTTACACCGTGGCAGCACAACACGGCGTCTCGGCGCTTTCAGTTTTAACAATTTCTGATTCACTTGTAACCGGGGAAAGTTTAACTGCTGAAGACAGGGAAAGATCCTTTTCAAATATGATCAAAATCGCACTTAATACTGCTGAATGAAAAAGTTATGCCCTAAAACGGCAATTTTCGTAATTTAGTAAAGATCATTATCGACTAAAGGTTCTTCTTAACATCCTGTACCTGAAGTCACACAAACATTTAAGCTAATCAACCAGAAAATAAAAGAATGGAAAAATATACTGCCAATAAAGACCGATACGAAAAAATGCAATATCGCCGTTGCGGAAAAAGCGGAATTCTACTTCCCCTACTTTCCCTTGGTCTCTGGCACAACTTCGGCGATAACGACGATTTTGACAATGCCAGGAAAATCCTGAGAACCGCCTTCGATAACGGAATCACTCACTTTGACCTTGCTAATAATTATGGACCTCCATACGGATCTGCCGAGAAAAATTTCGGAAAAATCTTTAATGAAGATTTTAAACAATATCGGGATGAACTACTTATCTCCACCAAAGCCGGCTGGGATATGTGGCCAGGCCCATATGGTAATTTTGGGTCCAGGAAATATCTTATTGCCAGTCTTGACCAATCTCTTAAAAGAATGGGGCTTGATTATGTGGATATTTTCTATCATCACAGGCCAGATCCCGATACTCCTCTGGAAGAAACCATGCGTGCACTTGATCAAATCGTAAGATCTGGAAAAGCTTTATATGTAGGTATTTCACAATATTCCTCAAAAGACACAGCGAGAGCTGCAGAAATTTTGGAGAACCAGGGAACCCCGTTTCTTGTTCACCAGCCACGTTACAATATGATGGATCGTTGGGTGGAAAATGGTCTATTGAACACACTGGAACAGCAAGGCATTGGGAGCATCGTATTTTCCCCACTGGAACAGGGAATTTTAACCTCTAAATATCTCAACGGAATCCCAAAAGATTCGCGTGCAGCAACCAAAGGAAGCTATCTGGACGAATCTCAAATCACACCCGAAGTTGTAAAACAGGTACAAGAATTAAATAAAATAGCAGAATCAAGGGATCAGAGTCTGGCGCAAATGGCTGTAGCGTGGCTCTTAAAAGATGAGAGGGTAACTTCTGTCCTTGTTGGGGTAAGTAAAGTTTCACAACTTGAAGATAACATCGCCGCTCTCAATAACCTGAAGTTTTCTGAAGCCGAATTGCAGCAAATAGAAGTAATTCTTACAAAGGAATTAGAGAGGTAGTTATTTAAATTGAATCATGAAATAGGAGAAAAGAACCAGGATGATTGCCAAAATATCTTTTCCGGAAGCATTTAAAAAATTTTTGGTAGATTCGTGGTGAAACTTCAGGTCAATAATTGCCATTTTGAAGCATTTATTTTAAATAGTGGAAAGTGAAGAGAGGAAAGTTTCCACTATTCTGCGGGATTTGAGGGAGAAATTAAAGCTTACCAATAATTTCAGCTCGAAAATTACAATTTTCGAGTAATCCTTTTGAACTAAGGCAGGAAACAGGAGATAAGAGTAAGGATATTCTCTGAAAGACCTTCTACGGAAGCACTTCAAAATTATTCGTGGATTAGTGGTTAAACTGTAGGTTGATAACTGCCAATTTCAGCACCGCTCTTCGAGAGGAAAGAGAAAAGAAATTAGACTTTGTACCTCTTACTTCATACTTTAAACAGGTCGATAATTGCCATTTTGAAGCCTCCATCTGAAACTGAAGCAGGAAACGAGAACCGGGATGCCTGATGAAAACCTTCTGCTTAGTTTATATAAACCTCCAAAAGTTCACAATTTTCTCCCTCTATATCTACTTTCTTAATTTTTGCCGGAATTAAAATTGTTTGTCCCTGCTTAATGTTTTCTGTATTTCCCTTAGCAGTTATTTCAGCCTCACCGCTAACACACATGTAGATTACAAAAGAATCTAACTCTGAATAATCCTTCTTCAGCTTCCCTTTCACCGGAAGGAAATTCGTGGTAAAATATTGACAGCGGGCAATATTGGAAGATTTATTAACATCTTTTTCGTAGGTAAGCTTAAAATCATCTTTTCTTTCAAAATCTATAGCATCTATTGCCAGTGCTGTATGAAGCTCACGTCCATTTCCATCTGCATCCTTCCTGTCCCAATCATAGATCCTATAAGTAATGTCTGAGGTTTGCTGAATTTCTGCCAGTAAAACCCCCGCACCTATGGCATGAACTTTCCCTGTATTAATGAAAAAACTATCTCCTTTTTTTACTTCTTCAAAATTTAAAATTTTAGTGATTTCTCCAGCCTCAAGAGCCTGTAAATATTCGTCACGGCTTATGGTTTCTTTAAAACCAACATTTATTTTTGCATTTTCATCTGCCTGCATGATATACCACATTTCTGTCTTTCCAAAAGAATTATGACGCTTCTTCGCCAGTCGGTCGTTTGGATGCAATTGAACTGAAAGTTCTGTGCTGGCGTCAATAAACTTTATTAACAAAGGAAAATCATTACCAAACTGTTCGTAAATCTTTTGTCCAAGCAATTCCCCCTTCTTCTCTTCTATTAGTTTTTTTAAAGAAGTACCCCGAAAAGAGCCGTTTTCAATAACTGAAACATTCTCTGGCACACCAGAAATCTCCCAACTCTCCCCAAGATTTTCAACTACAGAATGTTTGTTCAAAATATCCTTTAGTTTATTTCCACCCCAAATCTTTTCTTTTAGAATTGGTGTGAATTTTAACGGGTAATCTGCCATTATAGATTTTTTTGATTTGTTTAGTCAAACCAAATATAGCTTTAAAAATCCTCACATAAAAATTAAGCTATTTCAATAAGTGGTGCTATTAAAGTCCTATTTGAGAGAAAAAAGTAGGATAAAAAAAAGGGAAATACTTTTCATCGAGAAAACATAGTTTTTTAAAGATTATCCTTATATCTTCTTATATTAAAAGGAAATAAAATATATATTTACAACTCCAAATCTACACCTTACTGCCTGCTTAGCTAAGACTTTAATCATGTCAGCTTTGATTCAGGAAATTAATTACATACAAACAACAGAAGAAGAATACAATCAAATTGCTTCTGTAAAAATTTTAATAGATGAGGTCTATTCAAAGGGGGATTTTTTTCAGTTACCACTAAAGACGCTTGAATTAATTAGACGCTTCAACGAACTGTTTAATCGCGTTGTAAAAGAGGAAGAACAAACTCCCAGTCTTGTAAACCAACTTATAATAAATTCCCAACATCTGGAACAGCAATTGCTCCAGGAATTTTAGCGGCTCCTAAAGCCGCTTTTTTATTGTCTGATAATAAGGCGCTTCGGTATTCAACTAAAAAATTTTCTGATTTATTTAATTTTTTTAAACGAAAACTATTGTTTTATCTGCAAAGAGGTTTATATTTGCAACCGCAAAAACGGTCGCGTAGCTCAGCTGGATAGAGCACCTGCCTTCTAAGCAGGCGGTCCCAGGTTCGAATCCTGGCGCGATCACCACGAAACCTCTGGAAATCCAGGGGTTTTGTTGTTTTTAGGAACCGCCTCATTTTAGTCTACAAAAAAAAACGCGCACTTTACGCACACTTTACTAATTTTAGTAAAAAATGGTTTTATTTGCTGTGTTTTATTAAATTTTGATGCGTAGATGCCTTGGCACAAAGCTTGAAATTCATACTACAGATTTCAGAATTTGGATTACATTAACATTACTGCAACCAAAAGGTTCTAAAAAATGGAAAGTTTTTTTATCTATTCGCTCGAGAATGACTTATGCTTTTATTTCTTGGTACTGCTTTGGTAAAAAAGCTAAAATATTATTCGAATTAAAGTATTTTAGTGTGGTAATTTATCCCTTAGTAGTCCGTAGAGAAAAGTTCCTATTAGAGATCCCAACAGGACCACGAGAATAGAGACATATCCGGCACCAATTAATGTATAAATGGGACCAGGACAGGATCCTGCGAGTGCCCAACCCAATCCAAAAATAATTCCGCCATACATATACCGGCTAAAGCTTTTATTTTTCGGAGTAAATTTTATGGGTTCCCCGTCAAAGGATTTTAATTTATATTTTTTGATAAGCCAGGTTCCCAGTACACCAAGAGTGAGTGCAGAACCAATAATCCCATACATGTGAAAAGACTGAAACTGGAACATCTCGTAAATGCGGAACCAGGACGCGGCCTCACTTTTAAACATTACGATTCCGAAGATGATGCCTATGACTAAAAATTTAAGATATTTCATATTTTAAAATATTAAAGGAAACAACAGGTGAACCATAACCAGTCCGCCAATAAAAAATCCGATTACTGCGATGAGTGAGGGCAGCTGTAAATTGCTCAGTCCCGAGATTGCGTGGCCTGAGGTACATCCGCCGGCATATCGAGCTCCAAAACCTATTAAGAGTCCTCCGATGAGCAAAATGACCAAAGACATAGGATCTGCCAAAGCATCTGTAGCAAAAAGTTCATCTGGAAGATATGCTTGCCCTGCGCTAGCGAAACCGAGGTTTTCCAGGGTAGCAACCGTATCGGGATCGATGTCAACTGCTGTATCGTAGCTAAGGAAGTTTGCGGCTATGAATCCGCCGATGATAGCGCCGGCGACGACGGTTAAATTCCAACGTTGACTCTTCCAGTTAAAATTAAAGAAATCAGCTTTTTTTCCTGCACCTCCAATAGTACACATGGTACGCAAGTTAGAAGACATTCCGAAGTTCTTACCTCCAAAAAGAAGCAAAAACATTATTCCCGCAATTAGCGGCCCGGCGACGTACCAAGGCCAGGGTTCAAAAATCCATTCCATATTGTCATTTTTTTATGGCTGCAAAGAAAACATGATTTTGATCATAGGACAGTAACAAATGTTACACTATGAGGCGTAATAAGCAGAGGCTTTGTGTAACAAAAGTAGCTTTCAGAAGGATAGCCTTCCTCTAATTTTGTCCTGTGTTAAAAAAATGAATTTTTCCAATCTCTTAAATATTAAATCATGAACCAACTGATATATAGACTTAAAAAACTGCTGAAGGACATACGGGAGGATTTTAAAAATCCTGTTTCCGTCAAGACCGAAAATAAAAATTGCTGTTCTGCTACGGCTTTATATTCTGAAGATGATTTACGTCCCAGACTTACTCGGGTAATTCAGCAGCAAAATAATGTGAAATCTAAAAATAACCAATAATGAAAACCATCTTAGTGTTAGGAGCCGGACAAGGCGGAATTGTAACTGCCAGAGAACTTATCAAACATAGCGGGAACGAGGAAGATATAAATCTGGTAAAGATCCTGGTTTTTGAAAAGGAAGAAACCAATGTGTATTCTCCTTCTCTCCCATGGGTGATGGTTGGCAAAAGCAAAGAAGCGGAAATAACCGAGCGTACAGATAAGCTTGACGCTTCAGGCCTGGAGGTTATTAAAGGGCAAATAGAAAACATTGATCCTGAAAATGTTACTGTAACTGTAAAAGGAAAGCAGTTCAAAGGAGATCACATGGTAATTTCCTTGGGTGTTGCACAGACAGATGCTTTTGATCTTCGTAGATATGGATTCAATTTCTTCAAACTAAAAGGAGCGCAGGATTTTCATTCTAAATTGAAAATTTTTAAAGGAGGCGAAATAGCCATTTTAGTTTCTTCCCTTCCGTTCAAAAGTCCGGCGGCACCATATGAGGCAGCTATGCTTATAGAAGATTTCGTACGGAAAAATAACCTCCAAAGAAATACCACTGTTTCTGTTTATACTCCTGAAGCCGGACCCATGGAATTCGCCGGCGCTGAAGCTTCCATAGAACTAAGGGCACTTTTGGAAAAGAAAGGAATTAATTTTTATCCAAACCACGACCTCAAAGCTGTTTCAGGAAATTCACTGGAATTCAGCAATGGAAAAACTTATTCTTATGATCTCCTTGCTTACACTCCAAAGCACCAGCTACCGGAGGTGATCAAAAATAGCGGTTTAGCAGGAAATTCTGGATGGATAGAAGTTAATAACCACACCCTGGAAACCAAATTTGAAGATGTTTACGCAATAGGTGACAGCACGCACTTAAGCGCTGATAACGGATCTGTACTACCAAAGATCGGAGTATTTGCAAGGCAGCAGGCAGCGGTTGTTGCCCACAATATAGGTAGGAAAATGGTAAACCAGGAACCGGATCAAACGTTTGTGCCCGAAGGAAAATACTTTGTCGAAGCCGGGGAAGGAAAAGCCAGTGAAATCGGTGGAAAATTTTCGGCTACCGGGAAGAATGATGTGAAAATGAAAACCCCGGCGCAATGGGGACATTTTTCAAAGTGGTGGGATGAAAAATTCTGGTTCTTCAAAAACTTTTAATCATTATTAATATACTATAATGAAAATAAAATATAAGCTAATGATGCTGGCATTAATGCCAGGATTATGGATACAAGCCCAACAAAATGTTTCCATTGGAAAAGAGGAAGTGCTGGAAAGAGTACAGGAGAATAACAGTCAGCTAAAAATCTCTCAACAGGAGTTCCTGGCGGCCCGGGCACAGTACCGGCAGACCAACTTGGTATTTTTACCAAACATAAGCGTCTCCCACACCGGGATGACCACTAATAATCCTCTCATGGCCTTTGGTTCTAAACTGAACCAGGAGAGCGTCACTCAAAGCGATTTTGATCCGGCAAGACTCAATGATCCTGACCGGATCGACAATTTCGCTACCAAAGTAGAAGTTCAGCAACCACTTATTAATCTTGACGGCTTCTGGCAGCGTGGCGCTGCAAAGCACAAGATGGAGGCGACCGAGCTACAGAACTTGCGCACCGGGGACGCCATGGAACTCGAAACTGAAAAAGCCTATATGCAGCTACAGCTCGCCCACAAAACTGTGACCGTACTGGAGCAGGCGCTGGAAACAGCCCAGGCAAACCTCCGATTAGCCGAGAGCAATTTTAAACAGGGATACCTGCAGCGCTCTGATGTGCTGGCGGTGGAAGTCCGTGTGACCGAGGTGAACAACCAGTTACAGTACGCCAGGAGCAATGTGAAGAATGCGAGCGATTACCTCATGTTCCTCATGGGAGATTCCATTGATGTAGTGCTCATCCCAAAAGATTCCTTAACAGTGGAAATGAATCCTGTCACCACTTCTGAACTTCCCGGTGATCGTGCCGACATCATAGCCATGGAACTGGCTGCAAAGGCACGGAAGAAAATGTATACCGCTTCAAAGATGACATTTCTGCCACACCTTAATGCCTTTGGAAGTTATGAGCTTTATGACGACGAGATCTTCCAGGGAGATGCCAACGGTTACATGGCCGGAGTTGCTTTGACTTGGGACATTTTTGACGGGAGTAAGCGCATCGGAAAGACCCAGCAATCCAAAGCCGAATTCAAACAGGCAGAACTTGAACTGGAACGGCACCTACAACAGAGTCAGATGGAACTGAACCGCGCTACCCGTGCTTTACAGGATGCAGAGAACAAACTGCACCTCACCCAACTGGTCCTGGAACAATCAGAGGAAGCCCTGCGAATAAGAAACAATCGTTACGAGCAAGGCCTGGAAAAAACCACCGATCTCTTAGGAGCCGAAACCCTGTTTTCAGAAAAACAACTGGAGTATTACCAGACGATGTATGAGTATAACTATGCTTTAGCATACGTAGAATTCTTAACTGAGAGTAGTGAATAGTGAACCTTTCCGCTTTACCCCTGCCCTAAAGGGAGGCGGAAAGATCTTTAACTAAAAAATAATTGAAATACCAATGCCCTTCTCCACCTTTAGGGGGCCGGGGGGAAAAAGGGAGTCGAGAGGTCAACAAACCAAAAACAACAAACTATATAGACATGAAAAAAACGATATACACAATAGCATTAGCTTCCTTGGGATTATTCGCAACGAGCTGCGGCAGCGATGATAAAAAACAGGCGGTCAATGAAGGTCCCGTTGTACCTGTGCAGGTGGAAACACCATCGGGGATGGGAGATCGTTTTCTCACTGCCAGCGGACAAATTGAAGCTGTGAACAGCGCCAACCTCAGCACCCGTATGATGGGCTTCATCGATGACATCCACGTGAGCATGGGAGACAAAGTTAGCAAAGGTCAGCTGCTCGTTTCCATCAATAACTCTGACCTGCAGGCAAAACGTGCCCAGGTGAACGCCGGTATTACTGAAGCTGAGGCCGCTTACCGAAATGCTGAAAAAGATTACCAAAGATTTAAGGCACTTTTCGAAGAACAGTCGGCTTCCCAGAAAGAGATGGATGACCAGACTGCCCGTTTTGAGATGGCTCAAGCCAGGCTGGAAACTGCAAAGCAGATGAAGAACGAGATCAATTCCCAGTTCGCTTACGTGAACATACGTGCTCCCTTTAGCGGAGTGATTACCAACAAATTCGCCGAGGAAGGCACCATGGCCAATCCTGGTCATCCGCTTTTAGCCATTGAGGCGCCGGGAAATTTTGAAGTAACTGCAAGAGTTGCGGAGTCCAATATTTCAAGAATAGAAACAGGAACTAAAGTGGATGTTATTGTAAAGTCTGTTGAGCAGACAGTTCCGGGCACCGTGGCGGAAGTTAGTACTTCGGCCAGTAATACCGGCGGACAATACCTGGTGAAAGTGGCTCTTGAAGACACCGGAGCCGATTTAAAATCGGGCATGTATGCCACCGTTCGTTTTCCGGTAGAGAAGCAGGAAAGTACTGCCGAGGCGGTCATGATCCCAACAGAAGCCATCGTTACTCGTGGTGACCTGAAAGGTGTTTACACCGTGAGTCAGCAGAATACCGCGATGCTACGATGGCTGAGACTGGGAAGGACTTACGGAAACCGGGTAGAAGTTCTTAGCGGACTCAACCCTGATGAGGCCTATATAGTTATAGCAGACGGAAAATTGTTCAACGGAGCAAAAGTGAGCATACAGGAGTAAAAAATGTTGCGTGAGGGATAGAGGCAGCTACCGTGTAGCGCCGAAAGCCGGACCCGCCGAAGCTTTTTGCGAAGGAGGGACACGCCTAAACAACCATAAACAATATGAAAGAAGGATTAGCAGGCAAGATTGCCAAAGGCTTTATAAATTCGAAATTGACGGTGTTGCTCATGATCGTGTTCATGATCGTGGGTGTGTACGCGTCGTTTCTCATTCCCCGCGAGGAGGAGCCACAGATCGACGTGCCCATGGCCGACATTTTTGTAGGCTACCCCGGTGCCAGCCCCACCGAGGTGGAACAGCGCATCATTAAACCCCTGGAAAAGATGGTTTCCAACATTCCGGGTGTGGAGTATGTCTACTCAACTTCAATGGAGGAACAGGGGATGTTGATCGTGCAGTTCTACGTGGGCGAGGATATTGAACGTTCATATGTGAAGCTCTACAACGAGCTCATGAAGAATATGGACCAATTCCCGCCAAATGTGACTCAGCCGCTGGTGAAGACGCGGGCTATTGACGATGTTCCGGTACTGGGGCTTACCCTGTGGAGCGAAAATTATGATGATTACCAGCTGCGGCAAATGGTCAACGAGCTGCGGCATGAGATCGAAAAGGTTGAAGATGTTTCTATCGTGAACACCATTGGCGGCCGTGACAGGCAACTGCGCGTGGTGCTCGACAAGGACAGGATGGCTGCCAGCGGAGTGGATATGCTAGGGGTTTCTGAAAAGATCAAAGCCTCGAATCAGCAGCTTTCCTCCGGAAGTTTTGACCGCAACGACAGCGAAGTTCTGGTTAGCTCCGGAAGCTTTTTGGAATCCCCGCAGGATGTGGAGAACCTCATCGTGGGAGTGAATAACGGGCAACCGGTGTACCTGAAGCAAATTGCCACCGTACAGGACGGGCCTGAAATTTCTAAATCCTATGTGAATTTTGGATTTGGACAGGCAATAAATGCTTCGGAATATCCCGGGGAATATCCTGCGGTAACCTTATCTGTAGCAAAACGCAAGGGAGCCGATGCGATGAAGATCGCCGATTTGATCCTTGAAAAAGTGGAACACCTGCAAACGAACCTCATTCCCGAAGATGTACACGTAGAAGTAACCCGTAACTACGGGGAAACTGCTTCGCATAAAGTTGGGGAATTATTATTACACCTTATTGGTGCCATCATAGCAGTGACGCTGGTTGTGATGCTGGCCATGGGCTGGCGCGGCGGACTGGTAGTATTCCTTTCGGTACCTATCACCTTTGCCCTTACGCTGCTCAGCTATTACATGTTGGATTACACCCTGAACAGGATCACCCTGTTTGCACTTGTATTTGTAACAGGTATTGTGGTGGATGACTCGATCATTATTGCCGAAAACATGCACCGGCACTTCAAGATGAAGCGACTGCCATTCAAACAGGCCGCGCTTTATGCCATTAACGAGGTAGGGAACCCTACCATCCTGGCGACCTTTACCGTAATTGCATCGGTACTGCCAATGGCCTTCGTAAGCGGATTGATGGGACCATATATGAGCCCGATGCCAATTGGGGCTTCTATCGCGATGATCCTGTCACTATTCGTGGCACTTACCATCACGCCATACCTCGGATTTATTTTTCTTAGGGAAAAGACCAAAAAAGGAGCACCTGAAAAGCCTGAAGAGAAGATTGAAGATTCCATGATCTACCGTATCTATAAGCGCTTTGAAGAACCACTTATCGATAATAAAAAGATCCGCTGGTCCTTCCTCGGAATTACAATTGTCCTTCTATTGGGTTCTGTTGCCTTGTTCTTTACTAAAGATGTGGCCGTGAAAATGCTGCCTTTCGATAACAAGAATGAATTTCAGGTGGTGATCGACATGCCCGAAGGAACAACTCTGGAGCGAACAGCTGTAGTGACCAAAGAAGTAGGACAGTACCTAAGCGGAAGTGAACAGGTAGTGAATTACCAGACCTACATTGGTACTTCTGCCCCTATAACCTTCAACGGACTCGTACGTCACTACGACCTACGTAGGGCAAGCAACACGGCCGATATTCAGGTGAACCTGTTGCCAAAAGGAGAGCGTGATCTGCAGAGTCATGATATCGCGAAACTACTGCGCCCGGATATCCAGGCGATAGGAGATAAATACGGAGCCAATATCAAGTTAGTGGAAGTTCCGCCCGGACCTCCTGTACTATCTACCATAGTCGCAGAAGTTTATGGACCCGATTATGAGACACAGATCGCACTTGCTGACAGTATTCAGACTATACTTTACAACACTGAAGATGTGGTGGATATTGACTGGATGGTAGAAACCGATCAAAAAGAGTACGAATTCGAAATAGATAAGGAAAAAGCCATGCTCAATGGCATTGCTCCCCAGCAGATCGTTTATACCCTTAACAGTGCAATGGGAGAAAGAGCCATTACACAGCTTTATGATGAAGAAGCTACCCAAAGGGTGGGAATCGTGCTTACCCTGGATGAAGAGGAAAAATCTTCGGTTGAGGATATCATGAATATCCAGATCGCTTCCCAGAGTGGGCAAATGATCTCAATAGCCGATCTGGTAGAGCCTAAAGAAGTAATAAGGGACAAAAGCATTTACCGTAAGAACCAAAAACGGGTGGTTTATGTGCTGGCCGACATGGCGGGCGAACTTGAGAGTCCAGTTTATGCTATCCTCGGAATGGAAGAAAAGCTAAAGGAGATCGCCATGCCTGCCGGTTATGAGATCAGCGACCTGTATATGAGTCAGCCGGAATATGAAGATGACTATACGGTAAAATGGGACGGAGAGTGGCAAATAACTTTAGAAGTATTTCGGGATCTTGGAATTGCTTTCCTTGGTGTGATCGTAATCATTTACATCCTGATCGTAGGCTGGTTCCAGAACTTTAGGGCACCTATAGTGATGATGGTAGCCATTCCGCTATCGCTGATAGGGATCGTGCTGGGCCACTGGATCATGGGTGCGTTCTTTACCGCCACTTCCTTTATTGGAATGATCGCGCTCGCCGGGATCATGGTACGGAACTCGGTGCTGCTCATTGACTTTGTGAACCTACGGCTGGAAGACGGAATTCCGTTGAAGCAGGCGGTGATCGAAGCCGGGGCCGTAAGGACCACACCAATTCTATTAACTGCCGGTACGGTAGTGATCGGAGCCTTTGTGATCCTCTTCGACCCAATTTTTCAGGGACTCGCTATTTCGCTGATGGGCGGAACTATAGTATCTACCTTTCTTACGCTCCTGGTAGTGCCACTTGTTTATTACATGATCGAAAGAAAGAAGTATGAGGACAGGGATGTGAAACCGGAGGTTACGGAAAAACGAGAAACTGAGGAGGTGATATAACTGTTGCAGGTTGCCTCTTGCGGGTTGCATTTTCCGCTTTACCCCTCCCGATAGCTATCGGGACTAAAGCGAGGCCAAAAGTGGAATTGCAAAAAAATTGAACAAGAAAGCCCCTTCTCCCCCTGCAGGGGGTTGGGGGTATATAGGGAGCTGCGGCTTAGATATTGACAAGAGACAACTGATAACTGACCACCGATAAAAACATTAAACTTTAAATCTTAACAAGATGAAATTACTAATAGTAACAAGCGTAGTCTCTTTTCAAAAAGACGTATTAAAGTTATTCAAAAAAGCAAATATTGAAGCCTTCAGCTCTTCGGAGATTGACGGTTATAAGAGCAGGAAAAACCTAGTGGCCACTCAGAGTTGGTTTCCGGGAGAAAAGGGAGGTAATGAATCTTCCATGTTCTTCTCGTTCACAGATGAGGAAAAGATCGCTGATCTATTCAAAAATTTGAAGGAGTACAACGATCAGTTGGAGACTAATAATCCCATCCGTGCGGTGGTTTTACCCGTAGAACAATCAATTTAACCTTTAAACACAGAAATTATGATTAATCGAATTGTACGTGGAATAGCAGGAACTTTCATCCTCGTTAGTCTGCTCCTCGCTATATATGTAAATATTCACTGGTTGTGGTTTACCGCTTTCGTGGGCGCAAACCTGCTTCAATCTTCCTTAACCCGCTGGTGTCTTATGGACAAGATCCTTATTAAGCTGGGTGTGAAAGACGAGATGAAACCCGGCCAGAGTTGCTGAAACTTTAGGAGGCTGATCTACTTTGCTGTTGTAAAAATTCCTGATAAGAACCGACCCTAGATTACTTTAAAGGCAGGATTGTACTTTCACCTTTCTGGATCAGCCTCTTTCTTAGTCTTTTTTAGAGATGAAAATGAAGAATATTTCTGTGTGACTATTGTTACTTCCGCTCCTATTTTATTATGGTATCTTAGGGTTATAAATATATGTTATGAAAAAGATCGGCTTAATTGGAGGCACCTCCTGGCATTCAACAATAGTTTATTACAGGCTTATCAATGAGATGGTTGGGGAAAAAATAGGGGCTCATGCCAATCCTGAATTGATCATCTACAGCCTCAACATTGAACTCATGCGGGAGCAAAACAGGGAGAAGATCAACAATAAATATCTGGAGATCGCCCGCACCCTCAAAACTGCAGGAGCCGAAGCCCTGGTGATCGGTGCCAATACACCGCACATGGTTTATGATTTCGTGCAACCGAAAATTGATATTCCGATTCTTCATATTGCCGATGCAATTGCAAAAGAGTCTAAAAAACAAGGTTTAAAGACTTTAGGACTTCTTGGAAACCGGCCTACAATAACAGGAGGTTTTATTCCGAAGCATTTGCAAACCAACTACGGGATCGAAACAATTATTCCCGATGCACAGTTTATAGACCAAAATCATCATTTTGTTTCTGCCGAACTTACGCAGGGGATCTTTAGCGATGAAGCCAGGGCATTTTTTCTGAAGCAAATGGAAATGCTCAAGGCAAAGGGTGCAGAAGGGATCATCCTTGGTTGTACTGAGCTGCCTATGCTCATAGAGGTTTCAGATTACGACCTGCCAATGATCGCGACCACGCAACTTCATGCAAGAATGGCTGCCGACTTTATCCTTTCTGAAAGTTAAGATCTAAAATGGCATCTATCTTCACATAAGATTAATAGTAAGTTTTTTTTGAGGCGGTCTAAAAGAGCTAAATTTAAGAGAATCAAAAAATCTGACTTATGAGCTATTATTTTTCAAAAATTCTCGACACTTCCTTTGAGGAGGCAATAGATAAAGTCACAAACGAATTAAAGGAAGAAGGTTTTGGTATCCTTACCGAAATTGACGTAAAAGAAACTTTTAAAAAGAAGCTTGATGTGGATTTCAGGAAGTACAGAATTCTGGGTGCCTGCAATCCTCAGATGGCGCACAAGGCTATTTCTACGGAAAGCAAGATCGGAACTATGCTGCCGTGTAATGTGATCGTTCAGGAGACCCAGGGCGGGAAAACTGAAGTTTCTGCAGTAGATCCTGTTGCCTCCATGACAGCTATAGATAATAGAGAATTGGGAGGAATTGCCGGAGAAGTCCGGGAGAAGCTTAAGACGGTAATTGAACGGCTTTCCTAAAATCTCCATTTCAATTCAAATTTTCAAGGGACTTCCATTTTATTAAGGAAAGTCCTAAACGAAAAGATGTTGTAAGAAAACTAAAAGCAAGTAAAACTGATAACTACTTTTTCAATCAGCTTACAAAAAGGTTATGGATCAAAATTCAGTCATAGATAACATTGTAAAGCAAAAGCAGCTTCCGAACTTAAGGTACCAGATAAAGGATAAGACGGAAATCTTCACTCAAAAACTGTTCTATGTTTTATTTGACGCAGACACCGCTGTTAAATCAAATATTGAAAAATTGGGTCGCGATTTTGAAGAATTGGCCGATCTGGTATGCTGGGAGCCAAAGAATCCCTGCCGGGAGATCTGGAATGAATACTGCGCAACATTACCCGAAATCCTACAAAAGCTTAATAAAGATGCCACCTCAATTGCCACCAATGACCCTGCCGCAAATTCTGTTGAGAAGGTTTATCTATCCTATCCCGGCTTTTATGCTATTGCAATTTACAGGCTGAGCCATGAACTTCTAAGATTCGGATTGCCCCTGGTTCCCCGCCTTATGGCTGAGTGCGCCCATCGTATAACCGGAGCAGATATAAACCCCGGTGCACGAATTGGAGAATCATTTTTTATTGATCACGGTACAGGAGTTGTAATTGGTGAGACCGATGTAATCAAGGATAACGTCAAAATCTATCAGGGAGTAACACTTGGCGCTCGAAACGTAGCACGGGATCTTCGGAATGTTAAGCGACATCCTACGATCGAATGTAACGTTACTCTTTATACCAACGCGACTATTCTTGGCGGTGAGACTGTTATTGGAGCTAACAGTATTATTGGTGGAAATGTGTGGTTAACTTCTTCTGTTCCCGACGACTCATTCGTAACTCATTCTCCCCAGGTTAAAATCAGGAAATCAAGGAATGAACCGCGACTATAACAATGTTTAGATCTTAATGATTTAATCTTCCCGTTATTTGCTTATGTCAAAATGCTATTAAGAATTGACGGGAATCTAATCTACCGGTTCCTATAAGTTTAGTAGAATTTTAGAAAAGTGGCCAATAATGCTCTTTTTCCCCTTTGCCTAAACTGCTCTGTGTAACAAAAGTAACTGTGGAAACTTGTCTTTAGGTTTAAATTTGCAGGTATAAATCAGTTAGGAATAACCGCTAAAAGTAACCAATTTAGAACTTAAAACATAACAGTAATGAACACAGAAGAAATAATAAGAAACAACGAAGGCACTATTGTAGATGTACGCACCCCGGGTGAATTCATGGGTGGAAGCGTTTCCGGTGCAGTAAATATCCCATTAAATGAAATCCCAGACAGGATGGATGAACTAAAGGAGATGAAGGCACCCTTGATCTTTTGCTGTGCCTCGGGGAACAGAAGTGGACAGGCAACCAATTATGTTAGCCGCCAGGGAGTGAATTGTGTGAACGGTGGATCCTGGCTCGAAGTAAATTATCTGACCTCTGAGGAAGTATAGTATGTTCGATAAACTAAAGAAAATGTTAGGGTTTTCTCAGGCACCAGATTACAATGAGCTGCTTAAGGAAGGCGGAGTAATAGTAGATGTGAGAACCAAAGGTGAATATGCCGGCGGACATATTAAGGGATCTAAAAACATCACTTTACATGGCCTCAATTCCAGTGCTGCCTTGCCAAAGGATAAAAATAAACCAATTATCACCTGTTGCGCTTCGGGAATGAGAAGTGCTTCAGCCAAAAGTATATTACAGTCTAAAGGTTACAACAAAGTTCATAACGGCGGTAGCTGGACCAGCCTAAACAATAAAATCGGATAATGATGAACAGAATCTTTAGCAACTGGAGCTTGATGCGTGCTGCCTACCTTTTCATTGGAGTTTGGGTAATTGTACAGAGTGCGCTTGAAGGTCAATGGATTGGAATAGCACTGGGTGCCTGGCCGGCTGCAATGGGATTATTTGCGCTTGGATGTGCATCGGGGAATTGCGCCACAGGAAACTGTGAAATCAAAACTGATACAGATCATAAATAATAAAAAAATCAGAGTGTACCTTGAATAAAAACTAATAGTATGGAAGCACAAAAATATCACGTAGACCTTGAATGGAAAATGGACAGAAAAGGGGAGATTTCCTCTCCGGTTCTTGACCAGAAAGTTGAAGTTGCAACTCCACCGGAATTCCCAAAAGGGATGCCCGGGATCTGGTCTCCGGAACATCTTTTTACCGCTGCAGTAAGTAGTTGCTTTATGACCACTTTTCTTGCAATTGCTGAAAACTCGAAATTAGAATTCGAAAGCCTTACCTGCCCTGCAGAAGGCGTTTTGGATAAGAAAGATGGCAGATTCGCTATGACAGAGATCCTGCTCAAGCCGGTTGTTACCATTCCAAATGAGGCTGATAGGGAAAAGGTAGAAAAGATCATGATCAAAGCCGAAAGAGCCTGTTTGATTTCCAATTCAATCACTTCTGAAGTTTATATGGAAAACAAGGTGCTAATTTCAAAAAACCAAACTGCTTAAGCAGCTTTATATATAACCTATCAGATCCCGGATTCCTTTGGTGGAGTTCGGGATTTTTTGTTGCACTTGGAAAAGTCTGGAGCACTTGAGAGCAAAGTCGTTCAAATATTCCGATTTGGCAGATTGAAAATCTATTGTCCAGCCTTAATTAATTGAATTAAATTTCAGTTAATTATGATCCTCAAATAACTTCAGGATGACTTTTTCTTAGTTTTTTATACCGCATCAATACTTTTAGTTATAAATCTGTTAGAGAATTTTTCATTGTTCCTAAAGATCTAATTTAATAAGAATTTCCTTTGGGACCCGAATGTCTACTATTGCACCGTAACCTCCAATTTCTTACTCTCTACCATCGGAATCGACTCTGTTAGTCCCGAAAATTTATCCTTTATTGCATCCTCTCCATCCTGCGAATTGGCCCTGGAGATAACCTCTTTTCGCTGCCGCGCTTTTCATTAGGATCCATATCCATACCCTCATTACGTCTTCTCACCAGTTCGGTAATTTAGAAGATAATCGAAGCGCTGGAAAAGGAAAAATTGAGCGATTATAGGAAATCAACATATCAAGTTTTGCATTAATGGGATCGCTATTACTATTTTTTTACACGAGTATTGAATCATTCTCCCCATCAATGTTCTTTTCTTTTTTTGTAGGGATGGTGTCCTACCTTCCCTATTTTTATATCTATGGAAAAAAAGACCAGACCATAGCTGGATCGGGAAAAATAGGGAGGTCCTTCTAATACTAAAAAGAACTTTGAGGCAACAACAAAAAATTAAACAGACATATAAAAAGAGGCTGTTTAAAAAAATCAACCAAGATCCTGAAAAATATTAGGATGAGGTTCTTTTAACTTTGCAGACAGCCGTTTTCCAAAAATTCTAAACCTATTAAACATCTTTTTCTTGGAAACACCTACTTATGCTCCCACCTGCTGACAGATATAATTTCGCTGCCGAAGATGTTTGGCAAAAGGTATACTTCCACGTTCTACGTAGTGTATTGGTTCTTGAGCAGGATGTTCAAGTGCCCATTTTACAAATTCTTCAATAGTAGAGAAATCTTGCCTGTCTTTATCTGTTTCCAGCAAATCAAGTTGAAAATACTTTTCAAATAACAATAAAAGTTCTATAAAATCTACATCACTTTCGACCAGTACATTAAATTTCTCTTTAAGATTAATCTCAAATCCTGCCCAGGCAGAGAGACAATCCAGATGGTTACCGGTAAAAATTATATTTGTCATTAGAAAGAAAATTACACAATTAATAAAAGAGGGAGGGTCTGAGAATTAGTGATAAAAATGAAAATTGGCTAAATTGCCATATAAAAATTTAGAAGAATTGAGGTTGCTAAAGCAACCTCAATTCGCAAACATCTAATCCTAGCTATTTAAAATCCTGAATGGCTTCGCTAAGATCAAATACCTTCTGGTTTTTAAACTTGTTCTCCAAAATACTACTTCCGGCTGCAGAGCGGTATCCACCAGCACAGTGCACTACAAGTGGCTTGTCTTTTGGAAGCTCATCTGCGCGATTCCGTAATTCGTTCAACGGAATTCCTATGGCATCATCAAAGATCTTTCCTTCTGCCAGCTCACTTTCATTTCTGATATCTACGATTGTGTAATCCTCTTTGTTATTTTTAAAGTTTTCAAGATCAAATTCATCTGATTTCCCTGAAACCTTTTCACTTAGCGTGATCACTCCTTTCATTTGTTTTTCATATCCAATCTTGGCCGTTCTTTCCAATAGCTCGTCAATGTCTTCTACAGAACTGACTGCCAGGTAAAAAGGCTCATTTGGCTCAACGATTGCCCCTAACCAGGTTTCATATTTGTCCCCCTCAGTACGGGACATGATGTTGAGACTATTAGGAAGATGTCCTTTTTTATAGGCATCTTCATCTCTCACATCCACTACGGTTATTCCTGCCTCAACTTCATCTACAGCTATTTTTAGAGGTACGCGATATTTTTCCTGCTGTATGTTCCCGGCACCGTCGCGATTAAGATCTACATTGAATCCGAAGTAAGAAGGAATAAACGGCTGATCCTTAAGGATCTCTTCTACAAATTCCTCTTCAGTCTGTTCTTTAAATGCCCAGTTTCCCATACGCTCATCTCTAAGGGTGCTGGATGGAGAGGCACTCATGTTCTTACCGCATAAAGACCCTGCACCATGCGCCGGATAAACCAAAGCCTCATCGGGTAAATCACTAAACTTGGTCTGCATTGTATGATACATTGCTTTTGCCAGTTCCACACGCTTTGCAGTCATATTCCCTGCTTTTTCTCTAAGATCAGGCCGACCCACATTACCTATAAATAGTGTGTCTCCGGTGAATAATGCTGTTTTTCCGTCTTCTTCGGCTACAAAAGTTAGACTATCCGGAGAATGCCCCGGGGTGTGTAAAGGTCGGATAGTAATTTTGCCAATTTTCGTACTCTGTCCCTCATCAAAAGGTTCATGCGGATAATTCACTCCTACCTTTTCGCTTATATAAATAGTGGCGCCGGTTTCTTTGTGAATTTGCAAATGTCCGCTTACAAAATCGGCGTGAGGGTGGGTTTCAAAAACCGCTACTATCTTTGCATTGTGCTCTTCAGCAAATTCATAATACTGCCTGGGATTTCTGCTGGGATCAACTAAAGCCATTTCGCCTTCACTTACTATAGCATAAGAATAATGAGCCAATGGTTCGTCTTTAAATTGTTCTATTTTCATGTTTGTGTCGTTTAAGTTTTATTCAACTCTGAAAAAGCTTCTCAACCTTTTTCTTTTAATTTTACTAATGCAAAAATACTTTCATTTAACGCATTAGGCAGTAACATTTGTTACACAGAAAGCTTCGTTTTCACCAATAAAACAATCTAAAATTACCGCATTTTAATGAAAATTTTTCAACTCTATCCCTTACTTCGTCCTTATTTGGATTTTTCCGGCCGGGAAGGATAAAGTTGCAGTGAGGACTACTAATTTTTTGTCGAAGTTATTTCATTTCCGAAGTATTCATCCGGAAAAATATAATTCCTGAAGAAAATAACGTGATAATCCCCACCACCAAAATAGCGGCTTCAATACTTATTAAATCTGAAATTATTCCGGTGAGGACTGCACCCACGGCATACCCCAAATCCCTCCATAACCTGAAGATACCAATGCTTTCTGCTCTGTCCCGTGGATGGGTATATTCTGCAATTGTTGCGAGAAAGGTGGGATAGACCATTGCTGTTCCCCAACCCAGTAATGCCATTAAACTTACAAAGTGCACCATAGTCTCTGCCCAAACGAGGCTGATTAATACCAATGCCTGGAGTAACATTCCCAAGAATAGGAGGTGCTTTTTGGAGTACTTATCTGCCATTCTTCCTGTGAATAACTGCCCGATTCCCCAAACAGCCGGATAAATAGCCACTACAATACCAACTTGTTCCAGGCTAAAATTATTGGCAGCGAGCAGGATAGGGAAAAGTCCCCACGCCATCCCGTCATTAAGATTATTAATAAGCCCTGCCTGGGTCACAGATCCCAGATTCTTGTCTTTCCAGGTAGTATCCCAAAAAATATTTTTTAGGAGTGAAACTGCACTACTTTTTTCTTCTTTCTTTGCATGGCCGCGGGTATCCCTTATAAATAAAATGCTCATAAACAGCCCAAGTATCATTATAAGAATTCCCAGGTAAAAAGGGTATGGCCTTAAACCATATTCACCTGCAATCCATCCTGTGAGGAAAGCGACTATTGCAACAGCAAGATATCCTGCAAATTCATTCAGCCCCATCGCAAATCCGCGTTGCTTTTCTCCTACCAGGTCTATCTTCATAACTACGGTGCTTGACCAGGCAAGTCCCTGATTGATTCCCAGCAACACATTGGCACCGATGATCCAGTTCCAGTTTTCGGCATACATAAGAATAAATGGAATCGGAATGGCAAAGATCCAACCGAGCACCAGGAGTTTTTTGCGGCCGAATTTATTTGCCAGTGCTCCCGCATAATAATTGGAGATAGCTTTTACAATACCAAAGACGACAATGAAGGAAAGAATAGCAGAAGTGGCTGCCATTCCGAATTCCTTTTCGGCAATCTCCGGCAGGATGCTCCGTTCCAGCCCGACCATTCCGCCTACAAAAGCGTTTACGAGTACCAGCAAGGTAAATTGTGTCCAGTTTTCTTTTAGTCCGAGGTGTATATCCTTTTGTTCAATCATCTGTGAATCTTAAAATTATCTATAGAAAAGAGAGTCCGGATCTCTTTTTCTGAAGCCATCAATTCTTTAAAAATAGAAGTTCGTTACAAAACTAAACTGATTAAAATCGCTCTTGTTAAAGATGCGCTCTGCCTCTTTAATATTTTGATTTACCCTGTAAACCCAGAGAAGATCCAAGGTAAGACCATCTAAAAATCCCTGTAGGGTATAAGTTATGCGGGTGTTCGCCTGGAAAGTTTCATAAATTTTATATTTGTTTAATGTCGTTTGGCCTGCCTCCAATCCGGTGAGTTTCTGCAAATCAATAGAAACATGAAGTTCTGGCTTAAGAAGTCTGAACTCACTCTTGAACGTAACGACATCTACACCGCCTAATCCTTCGAGTCGTGACCGGGAAATAGAGGTAAATAACCTATCTCTTCCCAGCTCCTTTGGAAACAAAAAACGCCCTGTATCAAAGGCATGGGTGTAAGCAAAGGCAAATTTGAATATCTTATTACCCCATCCCAGCTGTGAACTGATTACCTGCCCGTGCTCTTTGGGTTGGACATACCGGTTCTCATAAGGAAGATCTTCAGAAAATTGCAGGGGTGTCTGGTAAACTACCTGTAAGCCAAGGTTAAAATCCATGACATTATAACCTACTTCTGTAAGAAACGTATTGTTCAATTTATCTATATAAAAATCATATAAGGCGATTTTAAAGTTCTTGTGAAGGTATCGATATGTAATAATACCAATCCCTTTTGATGGATAAAATTTATAGTAATCTGCCTTTTCCCCATTGGGCTGATACCCATTGTTAAAAAGTCCAATTCCCTCCTCAAGATCAAACCACTCTGTGGTAGCACGAGGAGCCACACCGTCCAGCCAGCCTACATTAAATGTGTGGCGTGGATGAAAATTAAAATGTCCCCAGAATCCTCTATGGGAAAACGGCATCATCCTGCCATCACTTTGGTTTAGCAATGGAGTATATTCAGGCTTTAATCTTCCCAGAGAAAGATAGGATTTCTTAAACCTATACCTCAAAAAGAGTTCATCTAACCTATTAATATTATTATAATTACCTTTATTTAATACGTCATATAATTCATACTCCCATTTTGCATTATAACCCGTGTTCACATCTTTTGCCTTTAGATTGCCACCAAAAGTTTGGTATGTAAAAATGTTTTTTACACCTATTTCAAAACCCTTGTGATTACCGGTTATTATACCAATTGCACCCCCTGTTGCATTGGTATAATAATCCTTAAGACCTCCCTGATTATTAGTAGTTAAAAAGAAGTTCCGCACATGCCCATGAACATATGCGTCTTTAAAGATGTCTTTCACCCTGTACTTATTCACAGTATCTTCTTTTAAAAAATCCTGAGAAAATGCTGTAAAATGTAATAGGAAGAAAAATAGGATTAAAAAGAGAGTTTTCATCTTCAGGTTATAAATTTGGCTGCAATATTCATGAAAACACCTGCAATATTCAGTAACAAAAGTTACGAACAGGAAAGTTTAATTTCCGGTTGTGTAACATAAGTCACAAAGCATTAAAAATCGATTCTTATATTTGCCGAACTTTATGAATGTAAACTCTTACATAGCGCTTTTCTTTGCCATTCTTTTCTTTGGAAAATTTTTGGTGATGGATTCAAAACTCCTGGTTGCCATTCTGGATGCCCAAGAAATTACCTATGTAAATCCGTTATGTAAAAAGCAGAATGCCAAAATTTCGGGAACAGATAATACATCCTTCTCTGAGGATTCGGGTAAGCTTAATATTTCCATAGATTCTTTTTGTAACACTGCCTTTCAGTTTAAAATATTTAATTGGGAACAGAGGATATTACCTGAAGAAACCCGGGAATATGCATATCATACTCCTCCCCTTCCTGAAGCTACTCAGGAAAGGTTCTACCCTCCCCCGAAGGTTTAGGTTGTAAACGTACATACCCAGACTTTATACAATTCTTTTTACAGAACCTTTGAGGTTCTAATAACCTTAATTTACATAATATGACGACTAATATATCCGTCAGCCGTCGTTCTATTCAGGTGTTGAGAGTAATGCTTAGCGGCATATTCCTTATCGCCAGCTCCAACCACCTCATGAACGTCGAACAAACAGCAAAACGCATTGATGCGGCTAGTTTGAAGGAATTTGCCTATCTCTTTGGAGATCCTGAATTGATGGTGATCCTTTCAGGTATTGCCATGCTTATATCAGGTATTGCCCTTTTAATAGGATCCCATACCAGGTGGGCTGCAATGATCCTGCTGGCAGTACTTATACCTATTACAATAACTGTACAGGTAGGGCAGGTGCACACCCTGGGGCCATTATTTAAAAATGTAGCCATCATGGGCGGACTCCTGTTTTTTATAATAAATGACTTTTCGAAAGAAACAAAAACAAACCCGGCTCAATCCGAATTGAGCCTCAAAAACAAATAATTATGAAAAAGTATTTTTTAAGCACTATCGTACTCCTTTTTATCTTATTCTCCAATCCTGTCAATGCACAGGAACAGCATGAACAGGAAAATTACGTGGTCCTCACAAAGAAGATCCCACAGCTACAACCTATTTTTTTAACTGCTGAAACTTTAGCTGAAGAAGACGGAAAAAACTTCGGAAGATTCGAGGTGATCATTTGCGGACAAACCGTAAAGGAGCTTACCGATAAAGAAGTGATGCAGAAATATATCAATAAAGCAAAGGAATACAATGTGGAGCTTGTTGCCTGTGGATTCTCTCTGAATAAATTTGGAGTGGACCGGAAGGATATTTCCCCAGAATTTCGCGTTGTCGAGAACGGGATCCTATACAACCTTCAGCTACAAAAGAAAGGTTACACTAGCATTTCACTTTAAAAACAGGAAATCATGAAAAGATCAATAGGAATTTTATTGGTGCTTATAATACTTGGAATTTCAGGTAATGCACAAACAACTCCGCAGGGAGATTTGAACAATTATGTGGTATCAACAACTAAGATCCCCCAACTACAGCCAATCATCCTTACCGCTGAAGCATTAAAAGAAGAGGACGGTTCAAAGTTTGGCGACTTCCAGATCGTGATGTATGGGTCCAATGTAAAAGGACTTACAAATAAGACCGAAATGGAAACTTACACCAAGGAAGCAAAAGCTGCAGGGGTAAGCATTTCGGTTTGTAAGATCTCACTGGACAGGCTGGGAATTAATCCGGCTGAGCTGCACGATTATATAGAAGTAGTGGATCACGCTTATACGCACCTTATCCAGCTACAGAAAAATAAAAATTATTACAGTTTACAACTATAAAAAAGCATTTATGAAGTTTAATTTGAAAACATCCTTATGGATCCTGGCAGTATTGGGAATGGTAAGTCTTGCATCCTGCAATCAGGTAACAGGAAAGAATTCAGATAATAAAGAAACAGCAAAAGATACCCTTAGCATCACTGTGTTGCAAACAGCAGATATCCACGGGCAATTGGATCCCCACCGGGAATTGTTTTGGGAAAACGAGGAAATCGTTTTTAAGGAAAGAGGCGGTCTCGCCAATATCAAAACCCTTTTTGAGGAAGAGCGTCAAAAAAACCCCGGTCGTACGGTGATCGTTGACGGAGGAGATCTCATCCAGGGTAGCGGTTATGCAGCACTTTCAGAAGGGCGGATTTTTCCGGAGATCATCAGTAATATGGGCTATGACCTGATCATTCCCGGAAACTGGGAAGTAGTCTACGGAAAAGACAGAATGATGGATATTATGACTAATTACAATACTCCCGTGATCGCCCAGAATATGTTCCATGAAGAAGATGGGAAAGAACTTTTCCCACCCTACTGGACAAAGGAAATAGAAGGAGTGAAAATTGGTTTTATCGGAATTAATGATCCCGATGTACCGGTGCGCCAAAATCCTGTTTTTAGTGAAGGAATTACCTTTAGCGGGATCGAGGATGAAGTTAAAGAGCTTATTTCCACCGTTAAAAAAGAGGAAGAAGTAGATGTGCTTTTCCTGGTGACTCACATGGGAGTTTTTAAACAGGTGGATCTTGCTAACCAGGAAATGTCAAAAGATGTGGATTACATCCTGGGGAATGATACGCACGAGCGGGTGCGGGAACTTATCCAGGGGAAATATGCCAAGGTAAGTGAGCCGGGAGCTTTTGGCTCTTTCGTTGGGAAATTGACGTTGCATTTTGTTGATGGAAAGCTGGTAGGAGATGAGTACAAACTAATGGACGTAGATCCGAAAGTTTACCCCGCAGATCCTGAACTTCAGCAGTTGGTTGATAAAGCAAAGGAACCTTACGAAGAGCACCTTGAGACTGTGGTAGGACATACAGCCACGCCCATTTACAGGTACCTTACTGTGGAAAATCCCATGGATAATATGATCACCGATGCCGCAAGATGGAAAACCGGAGCCGATATCTCTATTTCCAACGGATTCAGGTTCGGGAACCCCATAGTTCCTGAAAATGAAAAACCTGCGCCTATTACCCGTGCAAATCTCTGGAATTTGCTTCCGGTGAATGAAAAAGTAAAAACCGGAAAAGTAACTGGGCAACAGGTGAAAGACTGGCTGGAGCGGGAAATGCATAATGCTTTTGCAAAGGTTCCTACCGAAAGGTTTGGCGGCTGGCTGGTAAGATTCTCCGGAATGGAGGTTGATTTCAACAGCCAGGGCGACAAAGGAGAACGCGTTAAATCAATAACGATCAAAGGAGAAGAAATGCAGATGGATGAATACTACACCATCTCTGCCTGTGTACGTCCCGGGGATCCTATTGATAATTTGTGCCGTATCCCTAATGTGAAAGATGTGGAAGTAAAAGATTACACTATCCATGATGTGGTCGAGGAATATTTACAAAAGAATTCCCCGGTTTCTCCAAAGCTGGATGGCCGCGCATACTGTGAATATCTTGGAGAGTATTCTTTTTCAACAGTACCGGGGACTGAATATTTATTCCAATAGTATAAACGTCTTTTCAAAACCACAAAACCTGCGGCGCAAGCTGCAGGTTTTTTTATACTCTTTTTGAAACATTAGCCTTCCCAGTTCAAAATGTCGCCTTCAATATCATAGATTTTTTGAAAGCCCATTTCCTGGAGTTTCTCTGCTGCTTTTGCACTTCGGTTCCCGCTACGGCAGTAGATATAAACCGGTTTTTCCTTGTCTAGTTGTTGCATTTGCACTTTAAAATTAACATTTAGAAAGTTGATGTTTTGTGCACCTTCAATATGTCCTTCCGCAAATTCTTCGGGAGTGCGCACATCTATCAAAGTCAATTCATCTTCCGCAAGCATTGCAGTGGCTTCTTGGGGAGAAAGAACTTTTACTCCATCTCTTTTTTGGGCTTCACAACCTATTGTGGAGACAAATAGCAATGCTATAACAGGTATTTTTATATTTTTCATTTAAGAAATTCGAAGCTTAAATCTAATATAGTATCAATTTACTGTAAATATTGGTTAAACAATAAAGGTAAAAGATATTTTGATCATTTCATTCTCCCTTGATTCCATACCAATCGGGTAGTCCGAATATTCAAAATAATCAGCAAGAGGCCGATGGTGCGAATGAGAATTAATATTACAGCAATAGAAAGAAATTAAATAAAATAGTTATCAGCCATCCAAATTTTCACAAATTTGAACGGAAGATTTATTTAAAATGCTTAGGGTTCCTAAAAGGATATAACATTTGATTTTTAAAATCTGTTGGAAATTTTTCATCCCCATAGAAACCAATTTCTATATCCCTTCCATTATTTGGTATGTATGCCGTTCGAAACAGATAATCCCAAATACTTAGGGATAATCCATAATTCATTCCATAAGGATGCTCTTTTGGTAATTTTTTTGAGTGATGCCAAATATGCATTCTTGGATTATTAAATATGTAGCCCAAAGGTCCGTAACCCCAGCCAACATTAGCGTGGTTCAGGTGACCAATAAAAACAGAAAACATATGAACCACAATGAATTGCTGAATCCCAAAACCTATCATAGCCAGCGGTAAATATTGTATGGTCTTATAAATAATTGTTTCCATAAAATGAAACCGGAACTGAGCCGCAAAACCCATCTCTTTAACACTGTGGTGGATCTTGTGGAATTCCCATAGCCACGGCTGACGGTGCAATTGCCTGTGCACATTCCATTGAATAAAATCTGCAACCACGAACATTACCAATAACTGGCTCCAAACCGGCCAGGAACGAACTTCAAAAGCAACAATATTCTCCAAGCCAAAAAGCTGAAGGAAATCATTGAAAAGTTCTACTCCAATATTTGAGATGGCATTATATCCCACAAGGGAAAACAGAAAAAAATTGAAGAGGATATAAAAGCTGTCGAGCCAAAAACCTTTCCGGAAAACCTTCTGATCTTTTCTCCAGGGGATCACGATCTCAATGATCCAGACCAACAGGGAAAGAGCAATTAACCAATAGAAATAATTGGTCCAAGAGGGATTTGAAATTTCATCAATTAGATAATTAAAATATCCTGTAAAAGATTCTGTAATAATTGTTTTGTACTTATTCAAGTTTAGTTTATTTACTTCACAAAAGTAATCCTTCGAATCATTAAAGACTGTAACTTATGTTACCGTTACTAGGTTAGTAACCTTTACAAAAAGTGAATTATTTATTTTTAAGCTTGAAAATAATTATATATAAAAATCCATCCTACTTTTTAAAAGGAATTAGTTATTATACTCCATATTATTTTCGGGCAAAAGTTCTTTCCATTTCTCACTTTCAGCAAAATCCTTGATAATCTTGTTTCGGTTTTTGAGGAAATTAGTCATATAGGATTTGAGGAATAATGTATTAGCAAGCTTCCCCAGAATGCCCAAAGGGGACTGAAATTCAAAAACATCTTTCATTATTGTTCCTTCTTCTGTTGCAGTGAAGTGATGCTCGTGTCTTAGGCTTTTAAAAGCACCTTTTTGCATTTCATCTGCAAAAAAATGTGGCCGATGAAAATCGGTGACCCTAGAGGTAAGACTTTGCATAACACCCAGGTGTTTTCCTCTATAGGTAACTGTTTCGTCCAGGTTAATTAGTCCGCTCGTTCTTCCTGCAACCGCTTTTTCGTTGGAACCTGTTACAAATTTTGACTGAAGATCAATACTCCTTGACAAATCAAAGACAATATTCCTGTTTGCTTTTATGAAAGTTTGTAATTTTATAACTGGCATTTCCTAAGGTTGATTATCTTACTTTACTAATTTAATGAAAGTCAACGCACCAGAAGTTAAAAAGATTACCGTAACTAAGTTTATTTGAAAATAAATTATCCTTTTTCAAATTCCAGACCTCCATTGTAAAATTCGTGTTTCCCCTTATCCAAGAAGGAAATAAATGCTGCCACATCAAGATCATATCCTTTGGGTGCTGCAAGCAGTTTCCCTTCTTCTCCCAGTAGTGTATAATAGGGTTGTGCATTGGCATTAAGTTTTTGGATCATAAAATCCATATTTTGTGCCCCTATTGTTTTTTTGGTCTTTCCATCATAAGAAGAAGTATACCATTTATCCTTTGGCAATATTGTTTTTTCGTCAACATACAAGGCCACCACTACATAATCATTTTTGAGTCTTTTAAGGACTTCTGGATCACTCCAGACGTTTGCCTCCATTTCACGGCAGTTCACGCAGCCGTGGCCCGTAAAATCAATAAAAAGTGGTTTGTTTTGTTTCCTGGCGCAGGCAACAGCCTGTTCATAGTCAAAAAATCCCTGTATCCCATGAGGCAATTCAAGGAAGTCGCTGTACAAGGGTATTCCGCAGGAGTTGGAACTACTTTCAGGCTCAGGGCCAACAGAAGCCGTTACCATATTAAAATCCTGCGATCCCATAGGCGGTAAGTACCCTGAAAGTGCTTTCAAGGGCGCACCGAAAAGACCCGGTATGAGGTACATCACAAAACTGAACACCAGAATTGCTGACATGAGCCGAGGAAAGGAAATACTCTCTATCTTCTTTTCGTGAGGAAACACAAGCTTTCCTAGCAGATAAAAACCTAAAAGAGTAAATATTACGATCCAGAGGGCAAGGTAAATGTCCCTGTCAAGGATATTCCAGTGGTACACCTGGTCCACTATACTCAGGAATTTCAAGGCAAGTGCCAGTTCAAGAAATCCTAGGATCACCTTTACTGTATTCAACCAGCCCCCACTCTTGGGAAGCGAACTTAGCCAACCGGGGAAAAAGGCAAACAGCGTAAAGGGGATGGCAAAAGCCAGGGAGAACCCAAGCATTCCTATAAGAGGCATAATGGCTTCACCACTGGCTGCCTGCAGCAGGATAGTTCCTGCAATAGGACCGGTGCAACTAAAGCTTACCAGCACCAGGGTAAAGGCCATAAAGAATATTCCGACCAGGCCTCCCCTATCGGCTTGTTTATCTACTCGGTTCACCAGTTTATTCGGTAGCCTGATTTCAAACATCCCGAAAAAAGAAAGTGCAAACAGCAGAAATATTGCAAAGAACAGAAGATTCGGCAGCCAGTGGGTGGAAAGGAAATTTGCGAATCCGGCGCCAAAAAGCACTGCAAACAAGGTCCCGACAATGGTGTAAATGGCAATTATAAACAGCCCGTACAGCAGCGCGTTCACCTTTCCTTTTTTACCTCCCGAACCCTTTGTGAAAAAGGTTACGGTCATGGGTATCATTGGAAAAACACAGGGAGTCAGCAAAGCTGCAAAACCGGCTCCAAAGGAGATAAAAAAGAAGGTCAGTAATCCGGCCCAGGTCTGACCATCCTCATCAGATTCCCTGGTAAAGGAATTCTGAAATGGTTCCAGGCTTTTCTCAGCACCTTCCCCTGCATCAGCGGTTTCATTCCCCGTTGCTACAGTAGTTTCCCGGGAGGAGAGCATATTTGTGATCCCTGAGCCTCCTGCCTCAGCTTCTTCGGCATCTGCTGCAATGGAGTTCCCTGTAGCATCAAAGGCAAAATCTGTATCAAAAGGAATGCACTGTCCGGTGACATCCGTACAGATCTGGAAGAAAATATTCCCCCTGAATTCGGGGGAATCCTTCTTTATAAGCATTTCCTGGGAGAAGTTGGCCGTTCCGGTAAAATAACTGATTTCTCCCTCCCAGATTTCATCATATTTTTTCTTTTGCCCTACCGGCTTGATATCTCCAAGAAGTTCATATTCTTCACTCTCTTCAAAGTTAAATTCTGTCAGGAGAGGTCCTACATCAGGATCAAGATCATTGGAATACATATACCAGTCATCGGGAATTTCTGCTTCAAAATGAAGAATCACCTTTTCCCCCGGCTCAGCATCAGGATTACTAAGGCTGACCTCCCATTGAGGGGCTTCCATCATCTGCCCAACAGCAGAAGATGCTCCAAAAAACAAGAGCACTAAAAGATATAAAGGATTGGATAATTTCATAGACAAAAAAATAGCTGCGGAATTTTATAATCCCGTAGAAGTAAACTGAAAGAAATGTATTGAAAAGGTTAAAGGCAGGAAGGAAACAAGTTCTTCCTGCCTTTAACCTAGTATTGCTCTTTAAGGAAACCCTTGAAGTCCTTGGTGTTGTAATCTCCCATTCCCATATGTGGTCAGTACGAGATTTCCGTTCGGATCGATAACGTAAGTGGTAGGAATGCTTTGAGAGTTATACATCTCGGGAATGGCTCCGTTGACCCTGTAAACCTCGAAATCATAGCCTTTCTTTTCGTTATAGTCTATAGCTTTTTGAAAATCCTGATCCAGGGACAACATGATAAAAGCAACTTTATCTTTATCCACATCCTGGTAAAGCTTGTTGATCCCGGGCATTTCGGCAACACAAGGGGGACACCAGGTAGCCCATAGGTTCATAAAGATTACTTTCCCTCTTAAATCTTCCATAGCCACTTTTTCACCTTTGGAATTGATAAGGCTCATTGAAAAATATGCTTTGGAATTGGTGTCATTTACAGCAAGATCTGCATTTTTGTCAAGATCGGGATCCATTAATCCTGTTGCAAGCACTCCCCGCTGAAGGAATCCCAGCACTTCTGTATGTAATCCTGTTATATATAACCCACCGAAAATGGCAAATATGATTCCGTATTCAATTAAATTTTTTTTCGTCTTTCTTTTCATAGTAAAGATTTTTTTTAGAAAATTTTTGAAAATCCTGTTCCGGACTCTTACATTTTCCCAGTCGCACAACTTATTACAGAAATGGCTTTGGAGGCCAGGGAATTCTTAGCATCTACAGCAGGATATCCCAGCTTCCTCAATTTCTCTTTCACTTTAAATGCATCTTCAGGTTCCAGGTAATTGAATGTTACTGAAGAAGACTCTTTTTCCACCTGTACATTTTGTATGTTTTCTATTTCTGAAAGCTTCGTAGTGATGGTATTCACACATCCACCACACTTTAAATTTTGTACTGTTATAGTTGTTTTCATTTTTATTTTCTAAATTGTAAGATCATCATTTGAACTTCTTTTAATTTTATCAAATATACACTGTGGAATTGCCCCAGGCTGTAACATAAGTTACACTTGGAATAAAAAAAGGCATCCTCCGGGACACCTTTTTTACTTTTAAAGTTATGTTGTTTTTAGCTTTTCTTTTCAGCTACAAACCTAATTACATAACCTTTGCCTTTATGGAATTTGCCTTCGTTAAGTTCTATTTCCCCTTCATAAAACTCATCAAAACTGAATTCGTGAAAAGCCTCTCGTATCTCTTTTTCTGAAAACAACATTTTTTCTTCTTTTGGTCCCCCTACAAAAGGATTCAACGTTTGGTATTGAAGATGTTTTGAACCAAATCCTTCAAAGATCACTTTCCCTCCCTTCTTAAGGATGTGTTTAAAAAGCCTAAAATAATCCTGACGTATTTCGGGTGGTAAATGGGCGTAAACAAGAGCGATAGCATCAAATTTTTCACCTGCAAAAGTGAGATCAGGTGAATTTGTAGTTTGGTAATTAATTATCACGCCCTCTTCTTCAGCCAGCCTCAGCGCCTTCTTCTTACCTTCTATACTTATATCAAAGGCGGATACGTCCCATCCAAGCTTTGCTGCAAACACAGCATTTCTGCCTTCTCCTTCCGCAGGAAAAAGAATCCTGCCGGGTTTTATTTCATTAAGTTTTACCTTCAGGTATTCGTTAGGATCTTTTCCGTAGACATAATCCTTCAGTTTATATCGCTCATCCCAGAATGTTTTCATAGTATTTTAATTTTTCTCCGAAGTTAAAAAGCGTATTTAAAGCAACTCTTTGCCGATAATATAAATCCCCATTACCAGCACAAACCAGCCAAAGCCTTTTTTAAGCTTTCCGCCATCAATGAATTTATTGAGATAACCTCCCAAAAAGATCCCGGCAATAGACAAACCGGTAAAGATCAACAGGAATGTCCAGTCTATCTCGAGGTTTTCCACATCTCCAATAAACCCTATAAGAGACTTTACCGCTATGATGAGCAGAGAAGTTGCCACTGCTTTCTTCATTGGTAATTTAGCGAGTAAGACCAGAGCCGGAATAATCAAAAATCCTCCACCGGCACCAACTATCCCGGTGAGAATACCTACCACAATACCCTCAATAATGATTAACGGATAGTTATACTTGACCTTCACTTCCTGCAGTTCTTCCTTTCCATTGCCTTTGATCATGGAGATAGAAGCCACTATCATGATGATGGCAAAAAACAACATGATCCCAATATTTTTGGTCACTTCAAAGTCCCAAAGGGTGAAAATATGTTCTGGAATGGCCGGTACAAGATATTTTCTGGTACCATAAACGGCTATAAAAGCCGGAATGGCAAAAACGGTGGCAGTACGAAAATCCACCAGTTTTTTCTTCATGTTGTTTATTGCCCCTACTAAAGAGGAAGCCCCTACCACAAAAAGCGAGTATGCTGTTGCTGTTACGGGGTTGATAGATAACAGGTAAACCAGTACGGGTACTGTCAGAATGGATCCACCACCTCCAATAAGGCCAAGGGTTATTCCTATTACAAGCGCACCGAAGTATCCCAAAATGTCAATTATTTCCAAAGCTCTTTCTTATAAGTTCCAAGCAAAAGTAACTTTGGGATTCTGGTTAGGCAGTAACAAAAGTTACAGACCTGTTCCTTTACAAGTCCTGAACAATTATTTGATTCCGCTGTAAAAGAATTTTCCCTTCCATTTCAAGCTTTTTTAATAATCTTGAGATAACGACCCGCGAAGTATTTAGATCATATGCTATCTGTTGGTGTGTCACCTGCAGTTCCTCTGATTGGTTTATTTTCGCTTTGTCCTGAAGATAGCGCAGTAACCGCTGATCCATATTCATAAAAGCTAAAGTGTCTATAGTTTCGAGCATTTCTGACAACCGCGACTGGTAACTTTCAAAAATAAAATTCCGCCAGCTTTTATACCTGGTGGTCCATTCCTCAATTTCGCTCACAGGAACCATGATGTACTTCGTTTCTCTTTCAGCCACTGCTCTGATTTCACTTCGAGTTTGACCGAGACAGCAGGAAAGCGTAAGCGCACAGGTATCTCCTCTTTCCAGGAAATAAAGTAATAATTCATTTCCATCTTCATCCTCCCGAAGTATTTTAATTGCGCCATTTAAGAGCAAAGGCATGGAAGTTATATAATCATTGATATCCATTATAATTTCACCTGCACCAGCAAGTTTTAGAACTCCCACTTCCGGAATCTCCCGGATCAGGTCTTCTTCAAAGATAAAACCATAGGCTTCATTTATTTCTTGTAACATCTTGTAGATTTAAAAGTTCTTAATTTACGGTATTTAAAGAATATTTATTCGCATCCAAGTCAAAGATTTTCCAAAACTTCTTCTCAAAAAAATTAAAATCTCATCAAATTCTCTCCCATTTCTAATGTTAAAGAATGTATCGTCATTATTAAATTATATCTCAGCCCCTTACCTTGCGATTAGCAAACCGCAGATCCTATAATTATGATACACATAATCACAACAGGTGGTACCATCGGAGGACTGGACAACGATCAAAAACAGAATCCTAGGAAAATTTCAACGAATAGTCTGCAAGCGGCTAATGTTTCATTTTCTTTTGCCATAGAAGAAGCTTTCAGAAAAGATAGCCGATCAATAACGCCTAAAGACCGGGATTATTTGGTCGAAAGAATCCAATCGTCCAAAGCTCAAAAAGTTTTAATAACCCACGGGACTTTCACGATGGAAGAAACCGCCAAGCATTTAGGAAAGCTTAACCTTAACAAAACAATAGTTCTTGTAGGTTCATTTATTTTAGGTGCATCAAAGAACAGCGATGCACCTTTTAATTTAGGATATGCAATATGTGCTTTACAATTTTTGAAGCCAGGGGTTTATGTGGCTATGAATGGCGATATTTTTCATTGGAACAATGTTAGAAAAAATTTGAAGACAAATAGATTTGAGCGTAAAGATGAAAAATAATGATGTTTGGCACCTCAATCCATTGGACAACATTCTTTTACTTGTTGATTGACACTGTAATTGTATTCATTGCCGTCATTCAAAGTGCAAAGCATAAAAAATTAAGTCTAAGAAGGTACATTACTCTCGGGCTGCTATACATTGCATACAATTTAACGGGCGGATTTTTGCCTACCGATACTTTTCCTGAACCAATCATAGTTCAATACATAATTACTTATGGTGTGGCCATCGCTTTATGCATATATATGATATATTACCTGTACAAGGATTATGATATCACCCTTTTGAAATTCCGTTTATCCGTTAGAAATATCACAATACTAATAGTTGGTTGCTTTATAATATTATTTTTAATCCCCTACTTCCTTACAAATTCTTTAGATTCAGCAAGACTCCTTTTTACTATTCCAGTCTCAATTATTGCGTTTGCTTTTCTTGGACTTTTTTACCAGAGAATCTCTAACCTCGACAATCCTGATTCTTTTTTTTCTAAACGGAACAAATTAGCCATTGTAAGTCTATGTTGCATTGCGCTTTTACCTATACTAACAGTTATAGGTGATTATCAATGGTTAACCTTTACCGTTATGAACCTGGCCTTTTATGCAATAGCAGCCATGGAGATCAATCGATATCTCTGCTTCCTGAAAAATAGACCAGAAATTTTTGATGTTTTTGCTTTTACTAAAGAACCTAACCAAGAAATTTTAAAGACAAAAATTATTTACGGTGATTTAACAAGAAGGGAAGTTGAAATTGCCTTATCTATTCTGAGGGGAATGACTTATAAAGAAATCGCCAAAGATTTATATATAGCAGAAAGCACGGTTTCCAAACACGCGTCAAATATCTTTAAGAAAACAGGATCTAAGAATAGAAGTAATTTCTTATCCCGATTTAGAACTAAAAAGAATTAGCTTTCCGTAGGAATATACGGGAATTTCCGTAAAAAAATACGGTATTTAAAAGTGATGAAATTGTATTTCCAGTTTATCTTCAACCAGGTTTAGCTGTCATAAAATACCTGTAAGAAGTCCTTGACTTTTTCGAAGCGACAGCTCTACTCCTATTAACCAGGAAAAAAGCGTATGAAGCTAAATAAAAAGTTTGTTGCTGATGGATCCGGAATTGCTCTCATACAATCTGCTAAAAGAACTGAAGGAAATCAAATTTCACAGTAAAAATATTGTTGAGCAATCCTACCGCTCTGGTAAGATATGCCGCACTCTTCTCTGCACATTTAAGAGAGAGGTCTTCGCTAATGGGTTTGACTCCATTGAAGCCGAAATAAAATTCTTCAAGGTTATAAAGCAGATTCCATTGGTCCATCTCGTTTATTTTACAGAAATACATTCTTTCGAAATCCAGTTTCCCAAAGCAGATAAAGATTGCCAGCTTAAATTCACGAAAAGGAAAATAAACCAACTCAACCAGTTCTTTCGTAGCAATTTGGATTTTGCACAGTATGTAGATTCCGAAGATAGCCGTTTTGATAAAGAATACTATACCAGAGACAGTATGAACGATTACCACGTCCCTCTTTCCGATTTCTATTTTCAGGATCCTGATTTTTGCACCCCCAAAGATATGTTGTTGGGGCAATACAAAGGCTTCTGTTCATTGGTGAATTATTTAGACGAACGGCTGTTTAAACTTCAAAATAATTTAAACACAAGAACTACAATTTCTAATAAGTCTGAAAAAATTCCCTGGCCATTTTCCAATGCAGATTGGGTAGAACTAGTCTACGCCTTAAGTGCCGCAGGCTTGGGTAAACAGAACAATATGAATATTATTAAAATATCTCAAAAACTTCAGGAGATATTTGATTATGAACCTTCTAAAGACATTTATAAAACTTTTCAGGATCTTAAAAATCGCAAAAAGAGCAGGACCCAATTTCTTGATTTCGTAACTACTGCCCTACTTTCTGAGATGAATAAAAGCGAAGAATAGCGTATTCAATCTTCATAAGAATGTTAAAAAAAGACGGAGTTACGTCGAACTACCGAAAAAGTGATTTTTTTCGATTTCCCATATTATTTGATGGATTTTGTGCCATTCAGGGAACCCGAAACAAATACAAATCCATCTAAAATAACCCAAAATTCAAGATGTTAAATTTTCTCAGGGTTACGTTTAACTAGTGAATAAATTCCATTAAACCTATCCAAATTTGTAGAACGAAAGTCAAACCTTGATAGGGGCTATCAACTAAAATGTACAAACCGTTTGCTAGTCCCTTTCTTTAAAAACCGTTCTATTATGCCAACAACTATTATTACCACAGATGATCTTCGGGAATTCAAACTAGAGTTACTCGAGGAAATTAAAGATCTTCTTGCAAAAAGATCATCAGGAAATTTCAAGACCTATTTAAAATCTTCTGATGTTATGAACCTACTCCAGGTGAGTCCGGGAACGCTTCAAAATTTAAGAGTAAATGGCACCCTACCTTACACCAAGATTGGAGGTATTATTTACTATGAAGCTGAAGAAATTCAGAAGATAATGACTGAAAACCGGGTACAAAATAAAACTGTTTAGTAACCATGAACTACATCAAGCAACTAAACTCCGTTTTCGAAAAATTCTATTTCGATGACCGGTTGAACCCAACTCATATCAGCCTGTATATGGCCTTGTTCCAGGAATGGAACAGCAGTCGGTTTGCCGCGGAATTTTTTGTCAACCGTAGAGAAATAATGCTCGTGGCCAAGATCGGTTCAAAGTCCACTTATCACAGGTGTATTGTGGACATGGATCAATGGGGGTATCTCTCCTATTTTCCCTCGAACAACCCATATAAGGGAAGTAAAGTTAAAATGACATCCATCAGAGTAAAAAAGGAGGCGTTGGAAAAAGATTACGACCCCTTATTGGAAGAACTGGCGGAAGAGTACTATCCCATCAGTGAACCAGCAGTGGTTCAGAACCGTCCCATTATTGAACAGGTTGTGAACCAACAGCGTCCCACCAGTGAACAAGCATTGAACCAACACCGTCCCACCAGTGAACAAGCATTGAACCAACACCGTCCCATCAGTGGACAAGCATTGAACCAACACCGTCCCATCAGTGGACAAGCATTGGTATCTTATATAAACAATACTAAACAAATAAACATTAATAAACAGCCAAAGGACAGGCAGGCTGTTTTATATTTTTTTAAGGAAAAAGGTTTTTCTGCTGATGAAGGAAAAAAATTCTTTGAATACTACCGGGAGAGGGAATGGAAAACCAGCAATGATCAAGACATCAAAAACTGGAAGGCTGTAGCCAAAAACTGGATAGATCGTACTGAGTTATACCGCTCATCTTCTAATCAAACTAGAAATGGAGTGTCCCAAATTCAGGACAACCTAAAAACCACTAAAACGAAAGACTATGGACAACCCCTCTAAAATAATGGAAGGTGGTGTAGAGTTTTCCCTTGGGAAGTTTGATGGGAAAAGTGTGCTATATGATTTCCCGAAAATTCTTGTCTACCTGAACGCCAAAGGAAAAATGTTGTTTGGCGAAAAATTTAAGATCTACGAAGAAGATAGGGATATCTTGCTTAAGCTGACTTCCTACTTCATTAAAGATCAAAAGAACTGTCATAAGTTTGAAATGGATATTAAAAAAGGCATTTTACTGTCAGGCCCCGTGGGATGTGGAAAAACGAGTTTAATGAGGCTGCTTCGCCATTTGGTTCCCCTGCAACGACCTTACGAGATGATATCATGTCGAAACGTAGTTTTTAGCTTTAACCATTTGGGCTATAAAACTGTTGAAGACTACGGGAATACTAAGTTTTTTTGTTTTGATGACTTAGGAGTAGAACCTGCAGGCAGGTTTTACGGAAAAGACTGCAATGTAATAGGAGAAGTTCTTTTATCGCGCCACGAACTTTTTCTACAAACAAAGCACAACATTAAAACCCATGCCACGACCAACTTAAATGCCGAAGAGCTGGAAGAACGCTACGGAAACAGAGTCCGTAGCCGAATGCGGGAATTGTTTAACCTTGTGGCTTTTGACGAGGGAGCGGAGGATAAAAGGAAATAGAAATGGATCGAAAAGTATACACAACAGACCCGGATTAGTAAAACTAATATCGGACAATTATTGTCTCTTTAATCCTGAAAAACACCTCAGTGTCTCTGACACCACTGCTTTTACAATTTCTCCAATACTTCTGATGACCTCTGAAAATGTTTCGTTCATAACGCTGTTTTTATATGATTATTTATTCCTGATAATATAACCAGGGCCATTGATCTAATACCGGAAGGATTTGAAAAATGACTTGCCTCATCGGGATTATTTAAAAAACCTACTTCAATCAGAATAGCAGGGCATAAACTTATCATTTCTCTCAACACCTGAAAATTGGCGAATTTCATCCCTCTGTTTCTTGTTTTAACATTAACACTGGATTCCCGAAGAATTTCATTCCCGAGAGCACTTGAAGTTCTGGTGTTACTACTGGCTTCCTTAGCTAAGGAAAAACAAGTAAAGATTTCCATTCCCCTGGCGTCGCTATAAAATGAATTTGCATGTAAGGAAATAAATATATCTCCTCTCAACGTTCAGTATAATTCTTTCTTTTTGGGTGATAAACATATCGTCGTATCTGGTCAGATAAATATCGTACTCATTTCCAAATAAAGATTTATTGAGGCTGATCATTTCTTTTCCAATGGCCAGTACCACATCTTTTTCCCGGATACCATTTATTCCGATTGCACCAGGATCTTTTCCTCCATGACCAACATCAACAATAATTCTTATTCGATGTTCCTTTTCCTGTCCAAAAATGACACACATTTTCAGGAGTAAAAGCATAAAAATGACGTTTTTCAGCCTCATCAGCATTATATTTTTTTGGACTTACTACTATTCTCCCTGAATTTTTAATAGAATTTGCCATCAATTAATATCAAGTAAAAACATTGAATATCAAATATTATTTTTTATTTATTATACTGATTTACAGCGTTTTATAAGCTAATATATGTATTTTTCCCATAACAAAAACAACATCAATTTTAAAACTGTTCGTTATGAAAAAATCCATTTACCTCACCACGCTTCTTTCGATGATTTCAACTTCGATTTTTGCTCAAATTGGAGGTATTGAAAATTCCGTTAATGAAATTTCCGATACCATCCGAATTGTTTTCCCAATCCTCCTGGGTGTTATTTTCTTAGTAGGTTTCCTGTTTAACGCCGGCCATTTCTTTGGAGAGAATACAGACCTAAAAAAAGGAGTTACCCGGGTTTTGGTTTTTGTCCTTATTGCGGGAGTAGTAGTGGGCATCTTCACCTATTTAATTTCAATGGTCGTCTAATGAAACAATTTGAAATCTATAGGAACATTAGGAAAGGGGCAGTCATTTTTGGACTGTCCATATCCTCTTTTGCTCTAATGATGGTTTGTGTAGTAGCCTCTTTACTCGTCATCATTTTCTCCTTCGACTTCTGGATTATCATTGGAACCCTGATCTTCAATTGCACCCTCTATCTAGTGCTAACCAGGATAACCATTATATCCAACCTATTCCAGGTGTCAACAGTATTTCCAGATATCATCAGCAACAGAAGAAATTCAGGTTTTAATTATGAAAAAGATTAATCTATCCGACTTTACGCCCATCATCGATATTCAGGACAATATCATTTTTTCCAACAACGGAAACGTGGTGCTATGTTATGAGGGAACGTTACCAGAAATCTACTCTTTATCTGAAAAGGACTTTGAAGATATTCACGGAGTTTGGTTTCAGGCCCTAAAATCTTTACCAACAGGAAGTGTTGTACATAAACAGGATATTTATTTGAAGAAGACTTATTCTGCCGAATTGTTGCCCAATACTACATTCTTAGAAAAGGCAACACATCACCATTTCAAAGGCAGGGAACTTTTGGAGCATCACTGCTACTTGTTTTTTATCCTCAGCAGTAACAAAGCTTTAAACAATCCAAAATATGTTAATCCTTTTAAAGCGGTTTCGAAAAGGCTATGTCAGGAACTGGATGATAATCTGAAAGGTTTTATTAGCTCAGTCAGCGATTCCGTCTCCTTTATTAATAATAGCCGAAAAATGTCTTTTCAACCCCTGGCCTCATGGCAAATTCACTCTTATACCAATAGCTTTTTTAATGGCTTTCAAGAAGACTTTGATACCGATATGCTACTGAATAAATCTAATGTCCAGGTTGGAGATAATTATTTTGACACCCTGGCAATCAACAGCGAACTCTGCTTTGATGATCTGGTACAGACAAGTAAGATCAATGAAAAGTTTACTTCCGACGATTTCCTGTTCCATCAGGGCTTTATTGATGGACTCGGATTGACTCTTAATGAAAACCACATGGTAAACCAGATATTCTACCTTGATGAGAAGCAGAAATGGCGAAAAATCCTTGATAAGAAAATCGAAGAACTCCACAAAAGTTCAAATTTTGGATCGCAGAACAAAGTTGTGCTGGGTAAAATTCAGCATATTCTTAACCAGATAAATGCGGATGATACTTCCAGAACTAATCTATCAACCTACAATATTTTGATTATCAAACAATTAACTTACTTCTATAAAACGAGGTAACCGAAAAGGTAACCTTCGCTTCAATTCTTTTCCGTAAACCAAAGATAACCGAAATTTTCGATATAAATTATAACAAATGACCTCAGATTAAATAAAATATGCAGGAATAATTTTTACAGCAGATAAAAAGTCCCAAGACGACAACAAGCTTGAATTAGGTTTTATTTCTCCATCAAAATTATTTAATAGTAAGGTTGTCATTTGTGCTTTATGATATACTATTTTACTAAGTCAGATTACTTTACCTGAGGTTCAGTTTCCTATAAATATTTCCTTTATGACTAAATTAATCCTCGTGATGATGTTTCTCTTTCCCTTTTCCTTTTTTATTACCTAAGCCAAGAAAAATCTTTTCCCCGAAAAAGGTAAATACTATAAGGGCTCCGGAAACAATAATAACCGTCAAGTTTGTTTGTGCCCTCACCCAAATAAATCCTAATAACACAACGACGTCCAGCACAATAGCCGTAATTACAATCACCGGGTTTGCCTTTACTTTTTCTTTCATATGTCGTAGCACTCCCACGTGGATGATAATATCCATGATAAGATAGAAAATAGCTCCCATAGCAGCAATTCCCGAAAGATCAAAAAGAATGGTAAGGGTGATGGAAAGCACTGTAATATATACCAGCATGTGTTGCTGAATGTTTCCTGGCATTCCAAAATGTGAGTGCGGGATCAATTTCATGTTCGTAAGCATTGCAGTCATTCGGGAGACAGCAAAAATACTGAAAATAACTCCTGTAATTGTTGCGATTATGGCGATCCCCACCGTAAAATAAAGTCCATAGTTCCCGAATAGTGGACGAGCAGCTTCTGCCAGAGAATAATCTTTTGCTTGTATAATCTGCTCAATGCTGAGGTTCGCGCCCACTGCCAGGGCCGTGAGAAAATATATGGTTGCGCAAATGAGCAGGGAAAGTATAATTGCACGGCCTATGTTTTTATGAGGGTTCTTTACTTCACCCCCACTATTGGTTATCGTGGTAAAGCCTTTATAAGCTAAAATGGAAAGAGCAAGTGAGGCAATGTATTCGCTTATCTTATTCTGCGGACCTTGCGAAGGTAAGGCGGAACCGATATTAAAATCGGCTGCCCACAGCGCCCCTACAGCAAAAACAAGAATTCCTCCAATCTTTAGGGCTGCGGTAGTCATCGCTGTCTTTCCTATTATCTCGTTCCCCAGAATGTTTATAATAAACGCAGCTACCAAAAGTCCCACTCCCAGCGCCGGAACCAGAAAGCTGTCCTGGCTCCCATTGAAGAGCTGCATAGTATAAGTTCCAAAGGTGCGGGCTACGAGGCTTTCGTTCAGCACCATGGAAAAAGCCATTAGAAGAGCTGCAAATGCTGTAATTGTGCCTTTCCCGTAGGCCTTTTTCAGGAACATAGCTATCCCCCCTGCGGAAGGATAAGCATCGGCCATTTTAATATATGAATAAGCACTAAATCCTGAAATTACCCCTCCCACTATAAAAGATAGTGCGAAATATTGTCCAGAGAGTTCAGCGATTTGCCCCAGAAGAGCAAAAATACCTGCTCCAATCATTACTCCAGTTCCCATTGCCACTGCATTGGCAAGGGTTAAACTCCCTTTCTTATAATCACTCATAAAACAATTATTAAATAGAAAACATCACTTCTATAAATCTTTTGATTTTGACCTACAGGTATTTTTAAGCACTTTTACCTATTCTTATATCCATGAACCATCTTTTTTATTGTCAATTTATTAGCAATAATTAGACGACCCGCAAGTATTATTTTGTTGGATAGGAGGACAGGGTACGCTGCCATAAGAACAGAATACACAGCAGTCTCCTGCATTTGGCTTCAGTACTTCTTTGCACTCTTCGCATTCATAAAAAAACTGGCAGGCATCTGTTGGCATTTCTTCTTGTTTAGAGTGGCCGCAATTGGGGCAAGTGATTGTTGATTTGGTGATAAAAAAATTCATTTTTTTATTATTTTTAGTTAATCATACCATATAAACCACATCTGAACTTGATGAAGGATAGGTTAAGATCATGGTTTTTAAATCTTTGGAAGTGAATCCGACTTTTATAGCCAGGGCAAAAAGATTTATTACTTCCTCGGCATGTGGGCCAATGAGATGTGCTCCCAAAATTTTTCCGCTTTCTTTCTCGACGAGTGTCTTATAGGCATAGGTTTTCTCGTTGATCCTTTGGGCGGTAAACCAGTCGGGAACACGGTTCTTGTTCACCTTAAAATTAAGACCTTTTTTAGTGGCTTCTTCTTCAGTAAGTCCTACCGAAGCCATTGTGGGCAGCGTAAAAACCACGGTGGGAATGGCGGTGTAATCTGGTTTTTTAGTGTTGCCTTTTAATATATTGGATGCTACAATATGCCCTTCCATAACGGCAACCGGTGTAAGGGGAATACCATCTGTATCTGCTGCATCCCCGGCAGCATAGACATTTGGATTGGTGGTGCTTTGCAAATATTCATTCACTTCAACTCCTTTTTTACCAAAGGCGATATTTGCTTTCTGCAGGTCCAAATCAAAAATGGCAGGAGGCCTTCCAGCAGAATTAATCACCTGCGCAGCCTCCCATTTCTTTTCCCCACTTTCACCTTTTCCGGTTACGCGAAAAGCCCCATTCGCCTCTTCAATCGCCGTAACGTTGGTGTTCAAAATTAATTGTATGTCTAACTTCCTGGTAGCTTCAGTTAATTGATCTACTATAAAAGGATCAAAATTCTCCAGTGGCCTTTTCCCCCTGTGAATTATGATCACTTTACTGCCAAAACGGGCAGCCATATGTGCAAACTCAAAAGCGATGTACCCACCGCCAATAAACAGCAAAGAGGATGGCAGGGATTTGAAATTGAGAAAATCTGTACTGCTAATAGCATACTCCTCACCCGGAATATCCAGCTTTCTCGGCTTTGCACCCGTAGCTATTAGGATCTTTCCGGCTTCTATAATTTCATTTCCTATCTTCAATTGAGTTTCAGAAATAAATTTTGCTGATTCATGAAAGGTATCAATTTCGTTTTTTTGGTAACCTTTTTCAATTTTAGGTGGCATAGCATCCACAAAATCCTGTTTGAATTTCATTGCTTCTTGCCAGTAAATAGCTGGCACTTCAGAAATTTGCTTCTCGTAAAAATTATCAGCCAAATGTTTTGCTTCAGTAGGGCCGAGCATGATCTTTTTTGGATCACATCCACGAAGGGCACAAGTACCACCATAGGGCAATTCATCTGTTATTCCTACCCTAAGGCCTTTAGAAGCACATTTATTGGCAACATTCATTCCTGCCATTCCTGAACCTATTACAAATACATCATACTTTTTCATCTCACTTTTTTTAGGTTACTTATCTACTACTTTATAACCGGTCCTGCTTATGGCTGTAATAATTGCAGCCTTATCTACTTTTGTTTTGTCATATTCGACTACCGTATTGGCATTTTCATAACTCGCCTTGACTGATAAAATACCCTCTAGTTTATTGACTTCACTTTCCACCGGTGCTTCACATCCTGCGCAGGTCATTCCTTCTACAACAAATACCTCTTTAACAATATTTGATTGTGAGACATAGACCACTTCCTTGTTAGGCTGGCTGTAAAACACCTCGGAGTAAGTTGGAAAAGCCATCATGAGCCCTGCAAATAATGTTACAACCAGTAAAAACTTCTTTGACTGCAAAAAGGATTGTTTTTCATCTTCTGCACATCCGCAATCACTTTCAGCTTCTTTTCTATATCTCAACTTTTGATACCAGGCCAAGCCCAGAACTAACACCGTGAGAGCAATTAAAAACGGCCGGAAAGGTTCCATCCACGAAAAGGTAGTCACCATGCCACTCGTGCCCGCGACTAAAGCAAGAACCGGGGCAATACAACATAAAGAAGCCGCTATAGCTGCTGCTACTCCGCCTAAAGCAGCTCTATTAGATTTATTTTGGGATGTATCCATTTTAAGCGGATTTTTTTAATGATTTAATTGAAGTGAAGATGTTATCCAGAACCTGGATTTCAGATTTTACCAGCGAATAATACAAAGTTTGTCCCTCCCTTCTGGAGGCAATGAAGCCGGCATCTTTCATTTTCCGGAGATGTTGTGAAATCGCCGGCATACTCATTTCTAAAATGTCTGCTATATCACAGGGACATAATTCATTCTCCATATTTAAAAGGAAGAGAATCTTTAAACGCACATCATTACCGGCAATAGATAGGAGTTTTGTTATTTGCTGGAAACCGTGGTCCAAATTTTCAATTGTTGCTTGACAATTTAAAAGCTGTGTATGGTTAGCTTCAGCGCGTGTACAGGTTATTTCAAGTTTCATAAATTATTTTTAATGCTGCTAAGGTATATGTTATTTATTATTTAAGCAACTTATTAAATATAAATGAAAAGATACTGATTTTTTTTCCGGGACAACTGTTGCGAAAAATCTATTCTATAGACAGGTCTCATATCTGACTCCTTCCACTCAAATGGCTGGTAAATATCAGTCTCATTTTTTCTTTTAGTCCCGCTGGATTATATCTAAATTTTATTTCCATGTCCTGTTTCTTAATTCATTATAATTTTTTTAACTTTACCAAAGCCGTAATTGCTCTTCTTTTTATAAGCCCGCCTATATAAGTTTTTATGAATCATCATAAAAAAGTTGCGAAATAGCTTTTTTTCTGGAAGTTCTACTTTTGCACTTCTGTTGTATTTAAATTTTTTATCTTTGCAAGGTGAAAATTCTAACAACCACTTTTTTATCTATCATTTTCTTGTTCCAATCTTCGGGACCAGTGATGGATTGGTGTTGTGAGTTATTGAAAATACCGAATCTTGTTGAACATTATGATGAACAAACAGAAGATAGCGGTATTGGCTTTATTGAATTTCTAGATAACCACTACGGAGATAAAAAAAACTCTGAAAACCACAAGGACGATGGACATGACGGTGAACTTCCGCTTCAAGGTCATCATGTGTGTTCTCATGGATTTTCCTTTGTTAATTCGGATACTTTTGAGCTAATTGTAATTGAACCCTTAGAGGATCAAAATACAAGTATATTCTACCAACCTCCATTTTCCTCGGCCAGTTTAGGTACTATCTTTCATCCACCCCAAGTTTAATTTAACTTTTGTGATAGGATAATTATATCCTGACGCCATTGATTTCTTCTATGGCTATCTCATCTATTTACGTTGAATTAAACTTTATTTTTAATGATTAATAAAATAATAGCATTTTCTATAAACAATAAGTTTATAGTAGGCCTGCTAACATTGGCACTTATAGGAGCCGGAATATGGTCCATGATGACCGTAAACCTAGGTTCGGTTCCTGATATTACAAATAACCAGGTTCAGGTTATCACCCAATCCCCAAGTTTAGGTACTGAAGATATTGAACAATTCGTGACTTATCCGGTCGAACTGGCTATGGGAAATCTTCCCGGAGTGACTGAATTACGGTCTGTTTCCCGCTTTGGACTTTCGGTGGTAACCATCGTCTTTGAAGATGACATGGGTACTTATTTGCCCCGGCAGTTGGTTCAGGAAAAATTGACGGAGCTGCAGGAAACCATTCCGGAAAACTTTGGCAGCCCATCTATGGGGCCTATTTCCACTGGGCTGGGACAGATTTATGAATATACGATCCAGCCGCAACCCGGTTTTGAGACGCAATACACTCCTGTTGAGCTTCGCAGTATTCAGGACTGGATTGTAAAGAGGCAATTAACCTTGCTGGAGGGGGTTGTGGAAGTCAATTCGTTTGGTGGATCTATCAAGCAATATGAAGTAGCCATCAACCCTGAGAAATTAAATGCGCTGGATGTAAGCATCTCCCAGGTGTATGAGGCCCTGGCCCGGAATAATGTAAATACCGGCGGAGCCTACATTGAGAGGAACAGAATGTCCAACTTCATTCGTGGAGAAGGCCTGATCCAGTCTCTAGATGACATCAGGAAAATAATTGTTACCAATGAAAACGGGATTCCGGTTACCATTGGGGATATAGCCGAAGAAGTGAGCTTCGGAAGTCAGGTGCGTTACGGTGCTTTTACTCAGGATGGAGAGGAAGCCGTGGGTGGTATTATTATGATGCTGAAAGGTTCAAATCCTAATGCAGTGATACAGAATGTAAAAGACAGGATGGCAGAGGTAGAAGAATCCTTGCCGGAAGGCCTTGAAATCGAGCCCATCATTGACCGGAGTGAGCTTATCGGCAGAACAACCGATACTGTAACTAAAAACCTGCTGGAAGGAGCCTTGATCGTAATCTTCGCCCTAGTGTTCCTATTGGGAAGTTTGCGCGGGGGCCTCATTACGGCCACTACCATTCCCCTATCCTTGCTTTTTGCATTCATCCTGATGAAACAGTTTGGGGTGTGGGCAAACTTAATGAGCCTGGGTGCCATTGACTTCGGGATAATCATTGATGGTGCGGTTATTATCATAGAAGGCGCCGTTTATGAAATCCATAAAAGGATCAAAGCCGGAAAAGTCAAATTTAATCAGGCTGTTATGGACGAGGTAGCTTACGATTCTGGAAGCACTATGATGGGGTCGGCATTTTTCGGCCAGGTTATCATCCTTATTGTGTTTACGCCCATCCTGTTCCTAACAGGAGTGGAAGGCAAAATGTTCAAGCCAATGGCCTACACTTTTGGTTTTGCAATGATAGGTGCCATCATCTTGTGCCTTACCTACGTTCCTATGATGACGGCATTGTTTATGAAGCCGATTGAAAACAAGAAAAACTGGTATGGCAGGTTAGAACGCTGGCTGGAAAAAGTCAGTGATAAGATCATTGGTGGTATCCACCGTGCCTACCTTCCGCTATTAAAGGCTTCCCTCCGCCTCAGAGCAGCGGTGATCATAGGATCTATCGTTTTATTAGGGGCTGCAGGCTATGTTTTTTCCACGATGGGGGGAGAATTTATTCCGCAGTTAGATGAAGGGGACATTGCCATGCAAGCTTTGATCAGGCCCGGTAGTTCCCTGACTGAATCCATAGAAGTTTCCGAGGAAATAGAAACTTTGTTATTGGAGAACTTTCCTGAAATTAAAACGGTAACAGCCCGTATTGGGGTGGCCGATATCCCTACCGACCCCATGCCGATGGATATCGCAGACATGTATATTATACTCGAAAAAGACAGGGACAAATGGGTTTCTGCTGAAACCAAAGAAGGACTCATTGAACAAATCCAGGACCTACTAAATAAAAACCTGACCGGAGTCAACTTGGTTTTTACACAGCCGGTAGAGCTGAGGTTTAATGAACTTCTGGAAGGGGTAAGAGAAGATATTGCCGTAAAACTCTATGGGGAGGATTTAGAAGTTCTTTCTACTAAAGTCCAGGAAATGGCAGAAATTATTGAGACGGTACCCGGTGCCGGAGATGTGAACCCTGAGAGGACGTCAGGGCTGCCACAAATGACAGTTCGTTACAACCGGGATAAACTCGCTCAATACGGGCTGGATATTCAAAAAATCAATGAGTATATAAGTACCGCATTTGCAGGCGGAGTAGCCGGGGTTGTTTTCGAAGGAGAAAGGCGTTTCGACCTGGTGGTTCGTTTTGACGAAGCACACCGACAAAGCATTGAAGATTTAAGAACTTTATACATTGATCTTGACGATGGTACACAGATTCCTATTAATGAAATAGCCGATATAGGTTATGTGCCCGGACCGATGCAGATATCGCGTGACGATACCTATCGAAGAACGTATGTTGGGGTGAATACCCGGGGGCGTGATGTGGAGTCTGTAGTAAATGATATCCAGGAAAGGCTGGATGCTGAACTCGATTTACCCCCAGGATACTACATTGAATACGGTGGGGAATTTGAGAATCTTCAAAGTGCCAAAGACCGCTTGTCTATAGTGGTGCCCATCGCACTCTTCCTGATCTTTGTGCTGTTGTATTTTGCCCTGAAGTCATTCTCGCAGTCTATTATGATTTATATGGCCATTCCATTAGCGGCCATTGGAGGTATTTTCGCGCTCTGGCTCCGGGACATGCCCTTTAGTATCTCTGCAGGTGTAGGCTTTATCGTGCTCTTTGGAGTGGCAGTACTCAACGGACTGGTGCTGGTCAACCGCTTCAACTCTCTTAAAGAAGAAGGCGTAACCAGTATCAAAGACCGAATATTAATAGGTACCAAAGAACGAATCAGGCCGATCATGCTTACAGCTACAACCGATATTTTTGGGTTCTTACCTATGGCATTTTCTTCTTCGGCCGGTGCGGAGGTGCAGCGTCCTTTAGCAACGGTGGTTATAGGTGGTATGCTCACGGCTACCCTCCTTACCCTGGTAGTGTTGCCAGTCCTTTATACTTTAATAGAAAATATGAAAAACAGAAGGAATAATAATAGTAGTAATGGGTTTTCACCGGCCCCGGCAATAATGGTGGCATTGCTTTCTGTCGGAAGCCTCTTAGGTTTTAGCAGCCCTGCAGAGGCACAGGAAAACAATTCTTTACAGGAAAATTTTCCGGCACAGACTGAGACAATTGTCCAACAGGATTCTTTGCCAAGCCTCTCGTTAGAAGAGGCACAGGAACGGGCAATAGAAGCTTTTCCGAAAATAAGAGCCGCTGCCCTGGAGATAGAAAGTCAGGAGGCTTTAAAGAAAACGGCCTGGGATCTTGGTAATACCCAGCTATTTACCGGCGCAGAAGAAATTAGTGAAGGTTCGAGTAATGCTGACCTCGGGGTTTACACACAAATTGGGGTTCAGCAACAAAATATCGACATCTTCGGGATTGCTCCGCGTCTTAGATTGCAGAAAGAAAGAGTGGCGCTTGCAGAAGAGGCCCTCGATCTTTCCATTCTTGAAGTAGAACTGGAAGTAAGTCAGGCCTGGGCATCGGTATATGCTGCTAAAAATGCATATGAAACACTGCGGAGGCTGGACTCCTCATTTACAGATATTGAAAGAGCTGCACAAATCAGGTTGGAAACCGAGACTATTTCCAGATTGGAATATTTGGCCACCGTAAATCAGGGCAATGAGGTTGAAATTCAGAAAGAGCAGGCCTATCGCGATTACCTGGGTGCCATCCAGCGATTCAACCTTTGGTTTGCCAGTGACACACTTTACACGGTACCCAATGTTCCTGCCGATCAGTTTGATGAGCCCATAAGCGGATTACTGAACCCCCTTGGTAATCATCCCCTGCTCAATGTGTATGAACAAAGGATAGAGGTGGCTGATGCAACCCTAAGGGAAAGACGAGCGCAGTTTCTTCCAAAGTTCCAGGCGCAGTACGGGCGTCAAAAAATTGACGGCCAAACGGGCTTTTATCAATATCAAGTGGGCATCAGTATTCCGTTGTTCTTTGGACCTGAGCTGGGGAGAACACAATCTGCCAGGATAAATCGTGAGATAGCCGAGGCAAATCTACAACAAACGCAACTGGAGCTTAAAACAGCTTACACCGGGGCGCGCGAGGAATACCTTAAATGGCTTAACTCGTGGAGATATTATCAGGAGGAGGCGCTTCCACTAGCCGTCGAACAGCGGGAAGGAGCAATCATTGCGTATAGGGAAGGAGCAATTGATTATGTGACCTTTCTCCAAAATATTAGGGATGCTGTACGGATAGAGATTGATGCCTGGGAGGCATTGGCAAGTTATCTCGACAGCCGCTCCCAACTTCAGTATTATATGAATACTTCAGAATAAATCGGTACTAATAGCTAAAGAATAAAAAAATGAAAAAATACATTATAAAATTGTTCACCCTATTTATTGCAACAACCTTATTTGTTGCTTGTAATAATGGAGGAGGCGAAGAAGGGGAAACTGCCGCTCAGGAAGAGCTGGCTACAGAAGAAGAAGAAGGCCATGCAGAAGGCGGTCATGCGGAAGAAGGAGGAATGGGTGAAGTGCATCTTTCTGAACTAAAATTCAATAGTTTAGGTATAGAAATAGATACTTTACCTACAAGGCCACTTTCAGATGTAGTTGAGGCTACAGGACAACTGGAAGTGCCACCACAATATGAAGCTACAGTAACTGCTGTTATAGGAGCCAATGTAACTTCTATTGAGGTGATTGAGGGGGATGAGGTAAGAAAGGGCCAAACCCTGGCGTATCTTTCTCACCCTAATCTCACCAGGTTACAGACTGATTATATGACAGCTTACAGTCGTCTGCAGAATCTGGAGCAAGAATTTAACCGCCAACAAAGGCTGTACGAACAGGAAGTTGGTTCAGGCAAACTTTTTCAACAGGCGCAGGCCGATTATCGCGTTGTGCAGGCAGAAGTGAAAGGTCTCGAGTCACAGCTAAGGCGGTTAAACCTTAATGTTTCAAACATACGGGAAGGAAATATTGTGGAGAATATTCCTGTAGTAAGTCCCATAGAAGGTAGCATTGAAGATGTAACTGTACAAGTAGGCCAATATGTGGATCCCCAAACAGAGCTATTGGAAGTGATCAATGCCGAACATGTGCATGCAGATTTAATGGTCTTTGCCAAAGATGTTTATAAAGTTAAGGAAGGACAAAAGGTCCTGCTACAAATGGAATCGGTGCCCGGCAAGACTTATACTGCTGAGATCTATTCAGTCGGTAAAAAATTTGAAGAAAATCCGAGAGCTGTTCACGTCCATGCAGAGATACAGGAGGATTCAGAAAACCTGGTACCGGGCATGTACATCAACGGCCGGATTATTACCGGGACAGGAACAGAAGTAACGGCTTTGCCGGAGGAGGCCATTATTGAGGAAGAAGGGAAATCCTACATCTTCATCGCTGAAGAGCACGAGGAGAACGGGGAAACCGAGTGGTCTTTTAAGCCGGTGGAAGTGGTGACAGGAGAAGAAAATGAAGGTTGGGTAGAAATAAGATTACTGCAGCCTCTACCTGAAGATGCAAAGTTGGCCTGGAACAATGCCTACTATTTAATTTCAGAGATGAAGAAAAGCCAAACTTCTCACGGTCATTAATTTAAAAAATTAAATGGATGGGCTCTCTGTATAATTTTTGTCTTAATTAGTTAACCCAGAGGGTTCATCCTTAATACAAACTAAAACTATAGCGATGAAAGAAATTAAAGCATTTGTCAAACCAAAAAGGGTACAAAAAGTGGTTGAAGCCCTTAGTGATAGTGGATTTAAAAGCATGACTCTCTCACAGGGGGAAGGAACCGGTGCGTTCAAAGCCAAAGGAGCCAGTCCTTCCCTTGATTTTCGCATTACAGATAGTCCCGTAGTGAAACTGGAACTGGTGTGTCAAAATGAGGAAGCACGAAAAGCCATAGACATCATAGTCGAAAATGGAAAAACAACGGATCCAGGCGACGGCATAATTTATTTGTCAGACATTGAAGATGCTTTCCAGATAAAAACTGGGGAATCTATAAAAAGAAACAAACTATAAAACTGCTCGGATTTAAGAACAGCAGAGTTACGAAAATGCTGAAAACAAAGATTAAATCCGCTAACATGTTTTTTCTGTATTATTTTTTAATGATTTAGAAGAAAAGGTGTTGAGGAGGTGAAAAAGATTTTTCTTAAATTAAGAAATAAAAATTTTTTGTCATTAAGGAGGTTCATATTTAGTGTGATTTCCAATCAATTAATCCTGGATAATAGCAAATGGATTATTCAGGTACCGGTGAGAAAATCAACTGAAAAAACTCTATACAAAATTGCTCCTGGAGAAGAAGCTGTTATTGGACAGAGTTTTAGAAATAGTTGCGGAAAGGAGTAAACTATGAGGAAGCAAAATATTTTCATGGCGATTCTAACAGGTGTACTCTTTGGAATATTGATCATGCAACCGCTGGTTCTTTCCCTACAAATGAATTATTTACAGGGAGATGAAAATTGGTGGAAGTACCTCCCTGAGAGTTACCAAGAAATATTCAATTTTAATGATGAAAATCAAATCTTGATGAACCTTCTTTTTGCTTTGCTGGGGATAGCTCTTGCACTTATGGTTGCTGTAAGGAAAAGGATTTTTAAGCTTAAAAGACGAAGTAAAAACTCGAGGAGGTGAAGGCACTTCTCATTAAAAGGTCATTGCCATCAAAGTTTTCAGAGAATTTGCCGGACAAAATTAAAAACTGATAGAAAAAATGAAAAAAACGCAAGTAAAACTGCCAATACTCCTGCCGGAAATTCCTGATGAGAACGATCAATGTGTGCGGAGGCTAATGGATCACCTGCAAAACAGGGAAGGTATTGAAAAGGTGCATATTGTTTCTGAAAAAGATGATGATACCCCCCAGCTTTGTTTTCATTACGATCCCGACATTATTTCCATTGCCCATATTAGAAAACTTGCAAAACAGGCAGGGGCATCGTTGACCAATGAATTTGGACATACGCTGCTCGAGGTTGAGGGAATTAGACATGCAAGACATGCAAGGAAAATTCAGAATGCCCTGAACGGATTGGAGGAGATAATGGAAGCCTCGGTTTCCGAATCGGGAATCGTAAGGCTGGAATTTATTAAGATTAAAACCAACGAAGAAGATTTTCGTCAAATCCTGAGGAACGAAGGCTTGAAAATCAAGACCGCCAAAAAGAATGAAAAAATGTCTCCTGAAACGGCTGAAACCCATGAACATTCCCGCAAGGAGGCAGAGCTTAAAGATGAAGGCCACGCCCATGACCACGGTGGGATCTTGGGGAAAAATACCGAGATGTATTTTTCCATCATCTGTGGAGTGTTATTGGGCGCCGGCTTTGGCCTTTCGTATAGTGAAACTGTGCCGGAATGGGTAAGTCTGGCCTTATACATAGGCGCCTATTTTTTTGGAGGCTATTACACGGCAAAAGAAGCCATTGAAACGGTTGCCAAAGGAGGTTTTGAAATTGATTTCCTTATGCTGGTCGCGGCAATTGGGGCAGCCGTTCTGGGAGAATGGGCAGAAGGGGCTTTGCTCCTCTTCCTCTTTAGCCTGGGCCATGCACTGGAAAATTACGCAATGAACAAGGCGCGAAAATCTATTGCAGCCCTGGCAGACCTTGCTCCTAAAACTGCTTTGATAAAACGAGATGGAAAGACCCGGGAAGTAAAAATAGAAGAACTTCAGGTAGATGATATTGTTGTAGTAAGATCCAATACCAAAATTTCTGCCGATGGGGTCGTTGTTAATGGTAACAGTAGTGTGAACCAGGCACCCATCACCGGTGAGAGCGTTCCTGTGGATAAATCTCCTGTACCCGATACTGACAGGGACTATTCAAAAGAAAATGAGATAAAAGAAGAACATCGGGTTTTTGCGGGAACCATCAACGGAAATAGCACCCTGGAAATAAAGGTGATAAAAACCTCTCAGGATTCTACACTGTCAAGACTGGTGACATTAGTGAATGAAGCCCAGACGCAGAAATCGCCCACACAATTATTGACTGATAAATTTGAGAAATATTTTGTACCATCGGTTTTGGCCCTGGTGGTTTTGCTGAATTTCGCCTTCCTGGTCCTCGATGAACCTTTTAGCGCCAGCTTCTACAGGGCTATGGCTGTTTTGGTAGCTGCCAGTCCCTGTGCCCTGGCCATTTCCACGCCTAGTGCCGTACTTAGCGGAGTGGCCCGCGCGGCCAGGGGCGGTGTTCTGGTAAAGGGCGGTCGCCCCCTGGAAGACCTTGGCGTTCTCACCGCTATTGCTTTTGACAAAACCGGTACCCTTACCGAAGGAAAACCAAAACTCACTAAAGTTATTACCTTAACAAAGGTAAGTGAAGAGGAACTGCTACAAACGGCTGTAGCGGTCGAGGCCCTGAGCGACCACCCCCTTGCAAAGGCAGTGGTACGGGACGGAAAAGAACGCTTGGGAAATGTAGAAATTCCGGAAGCAAGTAATATGGAAGCTGTCTTAGGAAAAGGTATAAAGGCCAATCTCGGGGCAAATAAGATATATATAGGCAATCTTGACCTTTTTGATGCGCTCGATGCTCAAAAGCCTTCAGATGAAACTGTAGAAAAAGTAAGGGAACAGGAAGCTGCCGGGAACACGACGATGTTGATACGCCGGAATGAGGAATATATTGGAATTATTGCCCTCATGGATACTCCACGGGAAGAAGCCAAAGCCACACTTGTGGAACTGAAAAAAATTGGCATCAGGCGGATGATCATGCTTACAGGGGACAACCAAAAAGTAGCTGATGCAGTGGCCGGGGAAATTGGCCTTACCGATGCCTGGGGTAGTCTGCTTCCCGAGGAAAAAGTAGATGCTATTAAAAAATTAAAGAAACAGGAGGATAAAGTAGCCATGGTGGGCGACGGGGTAAATGATGCCCCTGCTATGGCACATAGTACCGTAGGTATTGCCATGGGAGCAGCAGGATCTGATGTAGCTCTGGAAACTGCTGATATCGCCCTGATGGCAGATAAACTGGAAACGCTGCCCTTTGCAATAGGTCTGAGCCGGAAAGCCAAAGCTATCATAAGACAAAACCTTTGGGTAAGCCTTGGGATTGTAGCTTTATTAATTCCGGCCACTATTTTCGGGTTTGCCAACATTGGTATAGCAGTACTTGTTCACGAAGGTTCCACCTTATTGGTGGTTGGAAACGCATTGAGATTATTGGCTTATAAAAAAAACAAAGCTGCCTTTCCAGAAGGCCGTATAAAACAAATTCATGAACTAAAACAAGAAAATGATGTCAGAATTTAAAGTTAAACTAGAATGGAAATCTGATTACGAAGATTTTTCCTATAAGAATTATACACGTACCCATCAATGGATTTTTGGAGGAGGCTCGCAAATTACTGCATCGGCAGCTCCGGAGTATTTGGGGAAAGCTGAATTTGTCAATCCTGAAGAGGCTTTTGCTGCTTCCCTCTCCAGCTGCCACTTATTGACTTTTCTGGCTATTGCCTCCTTTAAAAAGTATATTATAAAAACTTATATAGATGAAACCGTTGCAGTGGTTGAGAAAAACAAGGACGGTAAACAGGCTGTGACCAGGGTTTTTTTACGACCCAAAGTAGAATTCTCGGGTGAACATATACCTGATGAAGAAGAAATGAAAAAAATGCATCATAAAGCACATGCTGAATGTTTTATCTCCAACTCTGTATTAACAGAGGTTGTATTGGAACCTGTTTTATAATTTCCTTCAGGAAGATTCAGTGTTCAAGGTTTAGTTTAAGTATCAAAACAGGCGATAAAACATAACTTGTATGAAAAATTTCATGGTTGCCCCTTCCATTCTTTCGACAGATTTTGCCCACCTGGGCAAAACCCTCGAAACTATTAATAGAAGTGAAGCAGACTGGCTTCATGTGGATGTGATGGACGGTATGTTTGTTCCCAATATCTCCTTTGGGACACCTGTTTTAGAAGCTATTGAGAAGCACTCTAAGAAACCTGTCGAGCTGCACTTGATGATTGTGGAGCCTGAAAGATATTTGGAAGTTTTTTCTAAATATGGGGTAGAGCAAATTACAGTACACGCCGAGGCCTGCCTTCATTTGCACAGTGTGGTGCAACAAATAAAAAGCCTGGGTTGTAAAGCTGGGGTTGCTTTAAATCCACATACTTCTTTAGGAAGTCTGGAATACGTTATCAAAGATTTAGATACAGTTTGCCTAATGGCTGTAAATCCCGGTTTTGGCGGGCAAGGATTTATTCCCCAAACACTGGAAAAAACAAAGGAATTAAAGCAATTTATACAAAGAAAAGATGCAAAGGCCTTTATTGAAGTAGATGGCGGGGTTAATAGGAATAACGTGAAGAAAATTTTGAATTCAGGAGCTGATGCTGTTGTAGCAGGAAGTAGTATTTTCAATTCCGATGATCCTCTTAGGGCAATTCAGGAGCTAAAAAACCCCTAATGAAATTAATGTTACCAAACGGAATAAATTAAATAATAATTTAAAAAGGAGTTATGCTATTAATATTAGGACAAACAGAAGGGAATTTAATAGCCACAAGGGCAACAGGAAATTTGACCGAAGCCGATTACGATAAGCTATTGCCCCTGCTAAACAACATAGTGGAGCGATATAAAAAAATCCGCTGGTATTTTGAAATGGAAGGTTTTGAAGGATGGACACCAAAAGCCTTTTGGAAAGATTTGAAATTTGATGTACAACATGCCAACAAATTTGAAAAAGTGGCTATGGTAGGGGATGAAAAATGGGAAAATTGGATGACAGATTTAATGAAACCTTTTACCTCTGCCGAAGTAAAATTTTTTGAAATAAACCATGCAAGCGAAGGACAAAAATGGATAGAGAAGTAAAAAAGAAATCTACCCCTGTAAGTTACATGAGGGAAACTGCCCGAAAGTTTCTTGACCGGGAAACCTCAGGCGGTCTTCTCCTCATTTTTGCTACTTTGGTCGCTTTGGTATTGGCCAATACCGGTGTGGCCGATATATACCACCATTACCTGACTGATGAAATTGTTATAGGAGCACCGGAGCACCTGGAAATTTCCCTTTCGGTGGAAGAATGGATTAATGACGGGCTGATGGTGATCTTCTTTCTGGTGGCCGGTCTCGAATTGAAAAGAGAAGTAATGGTAGGAGAGTTATCTGATTTTAAAAAAGCTTCCATGCCTATATTTGCTGCCCTGGGTGGTATGTTTGTACCAGCTATACTTTTTTTCCTATTCAACCTTAACATGCCTACTGTCAAAGGCTGGGGTATTCCCATGGCTACTGATATTGCCTATTCTCTTGGAATACTGGGCCTTTTAGGAAAGCGGGTGCCTGTGCAGTTAAAGATATTTCTAGTAGCTTTGGCCATTGCCGATGATATCGGCGCGATTCTGGTCATTGCCATATTTTACAGCAGTCAAATAGCCTGGATAAACCTGCTGATTGCAGGAGGAGCTTTGCTAATATTGGCCATACTGAACAAGACAGGGATAAAACACCTGTCTTTGTATATTTTACTGGGTATTGTATTATGGCTGGCTTTCCTTGACTCCGGTATACATCCCACCCTGGCCGGGGTGTTGTTTTCCCTCACCATTCCCGTTAAACCGAAATTAGAAAGTGGGGATTTTCAACAACGGACAAAGTCCCACGTGGAGGAGTTGGAAAAAACCGACCTGGTAAACACCCATCTGCTCACTGACAAGAAGCAACAGAATATTCTGGAAACAATTCGAGATGACACGAAGCACACCCATCCTCCCCTGCTGCGGCTGGAAAATGCCCTTACCGGTTTCAATGCCTTCTTTATCATCCCGGTCTTTGCGCTGGCCAATGCAGGTGTAGAACTCAGTCTTGGAATTTCAGAAGTCCTGACAAGTCCTTTGGGACTCGGCATTCTAACAGGCTTGGTGCTGGGGAAAGTTTGCGGCATTACCGCTTTCTCATATCTGGGAGTAAAAATGGGCTTCTCCCGGTTACCAGTAGGGCTCAGTTGGAGACATATAATAGGTACGGGACTTATAGCCGGTATTGGATTCACCATGTCCCTGTTTATCACGAACCTCGCATTTGCAGATGATAACCTGGTTCAGGTAGCAAAAATAAGTGTCCTGCTCGCTTCACTTATAGCTGCCATAGCCGGTGTACTTGTGCTTAGTATGGGGAAGACCCGGAGCATTGAACAACAGGAGCTTGGAGAAGTTGTTTAAGATATTTGTTCTGTGAAAGCCGGAGCATAATCTCAGTAATTTTGAAGACCTTACTGTGGTGGACAAACTAAAAAGTATTTTATAAAGTAAAATATTAAAAATTATGATAAACCTTATAAACTCAAATAAAAAGGACCTAGTTGCCGTGGAAGTGAGCGGTGAGGTTTCAAAAGAGGAGGTAGAAAGTTTGCATCCGCTTATCGAGGAAATTACTGCTAAAAATAATAAAGTGGATTTTTATTTTGAACTGCACGGTTTCTACGGTTACGATTTGGAAGGATTGTGGGCGGATCTAAAAATAGATGCTGCACATATTTCCGACTACGGAAATAGGGCTATTGTTGGGGATAAAAAATGGCAGGAAAAAACTACAAAGGTTTTAAATTTCTTTTCAGGCTCTCAAATAAAATACTTTGATATAAACGAAAAGGATACGGCCAAAGCCTGGATTGGTTTAGTAAAGGGGTAGTCTTAGTAAAAAAAACTCCCTTTTAAGATGGGAAACTGTCAACAAACAGGAGAAAATTGTTCAACAAAAATAAGTCATTATGGACTGGACGTTTGAAGATTTTAAGACAGACCTGGATTCACTGAATCCGGCAGTGAGGGAGAAGGCTCTTGAAATAGCGAACGAACTTATGAAAGAGGGAAAATATACAAAAAAAGAAGCGATAACCAAAGCCATTAAACAGGCGGAAGAATGGTTTTATGATCTAGAAGGATGAAACCTAAGGCATAAGCCAATAACTTTCCTGTGAAACCTATCAGAAAGTATTGGTCAAAGTGGAATGTAATTGCAGTTTTATAATAAGTAGACCTAATATTTGGGTTGTTGTGAACAATATTGAAAACTTGAATTTCAAAGAATGGAAAAATTTGATGTAACTATTATAGGATCTGGACCAGGCGGATATGTAAGTGCTATACGTTGCGCCCAATTAGGATTAAAAGTAGCCATTATTGAAAGGTACAGCACGCTTGGCGGCACCTGCCTTAACGTGGGCTGTATCCCTTCAAAAGCCTGGCTTGAAGCCTCTGAGCATTATTACAAACTGAAACATCAATTTAAAAACTTTGGGATTGATGTAAAAGAAGCCAATGTCGATATCTTGAAAATGAACCAAAGGGTACAGGATGTGGTACAGGAAATCATCAATGGCGTTGACTATCTGATGAAAAAGAACAAAGTTACCGTCTATGAAGGCCACGGCACCATCAAGGACAAAAACACGATTGAGATTAAGGGCGAGGACAAAACTGAAACCATAGCAACCGATAAAATTATCATTGCCACAGGATCCAAACCGGCTTCACTGCCCAATATTGAAATCGACAAAAAACGGATCATCTCTTCTACCGAAGCCCTTGTCCTACGGGAAATCCCCAGGCATTTAATGGTTGTTGGCGGTGGCGTTATTGGGGTCGAGATAGGTTCCGTATTCGCCCGCCTGGGTTCAAAGGTGTCTATTGTGGAATATTTTGATAGCCTCATTGCCACTATGGATGGCGCACTGGGACATCAATTGCACCGTTCCCTAAGAAAACAGGGAATTGAATTTTATTTGGAACATAAGGTGACAAATGCAACAGCAACTGAAGGCAAAATGGCGTTGAAAGCGGAAAATCTTGCCAATAAAAAAGAAATGAGTTTAGAAGGCGATTATTGCCTTATGGCCATTGGCAGAAAACCATACACCGCTAATTTAGGCCTTGAAAATATTGGAGTGGAAATCAACGAAAAAGGACAGATAACAGTAGATGAGAACCTCGAAACCAAGGTCAAAGGCATTTATGCTATAGGGGACGTAATCCGGGGAGCAATGCTTGCCCATAAAGCGAGTGAAGAGGGCGTTTTTGTAGCCGAACGGATTGTTGGGCAAAAGCCACATATCAATTATTCCCTTATTCCCAATATTGTTTACACCCAACCTGAAGTGGCCGGGGTAGGCTTGACCGAAGAACAATTAACTAAAGCCGGAAGAAAAATTAAAACAGGCTCCTTTCCCTTTAAGGCCAACGCAAGGGCAAAAATAAGTATGGATACCGATGGTTTTATTAAGGTAATCACAGATAAGGAAACCGATGAGATATTGGGGGTACATATGATAGGCCCACGAATTGCGGATAGCTATACAGAAGCGGTAGTGGCAATGGAGTTTAGGGCATCTGCAGAAGATATTGCACGAATGTCCCACGGACACCCCACCTTTTCAGAAACCTTTAAAGAAGCCTGTCTGGCAGCTACAGATGACAGGGCTTTGCATATTTAAATACAAACAAGAACTGCTGTGTTTTTAAAAGTTATCGTATTAATACAAAAGTCACGAATAATGAAAAAGGATTTAGAAAAACAACTTGAACAAAAGAAGGTACGGCCAACAGCCATGCGTTTGCTGGTACTGGATACACTTCAAAGACAAAAAACAGCAGTAGGCTTGGATGATTTAGAAGAGACCCTTGAAAAGGCCGATCGAACCACCCTGTACCGTACGTTGAAAACCTTTGAAGAAATGAAATTGGTACACCGGATAGAAGATGGAGCAGGAGCAACTAAATTTGCTTTATGCGGAGAAGGATGTGAATGCGCTCCTAAAGATATCCATGTCCATTTTTACTGTAATATTTGCCAAGAAACTTTCTGCCTGCCAAAATCTGAAGTTCCGGATGTGCCCTTACCCGAAAATTTTATTCCAGTGGAGACAAAAGTTCTTGTAAAGGGCATTTGTCAAAACTGTGCAAGTTGAAATATGCAATCTCATTGCAGGTTTATAGCAATACCTTCGTGTTACAGCCAATTAAAAAACGATAAAAAATAGATGCCATTTACCTTTTCACATCCAGCAATTGTTTTACCATTTGTTTATTTGCCAAAGCACTGGTTCTCGCTGACGGGGCTTGTAATTGGAAGCCTAACCCCAGATTTTGAATACTTCTTAAGAATGAAAATTAAAGGCAATTACGGTCACACGATTGAAGGACTTTTATGGTTCGATTTACCCTTAGGACTATTACTTGCTTTCATTTTTCACAACATTGTTCGTGACAGTCTAATTGATAATTTACCGTCAGCTATACAATCACGGTTATCCACATTTAAGAAACTTAACTGGAGCCGACATTTTAAAACAAAAAGGTTGGTTGTGGTAATTTCAATATTAATAGGGGCTGCTTCTCATATTCTTTGGGATGGTTTGACCCACGACAACGGTTATTCCGCTCAGACTTTTTTAAGGTTGCCAAAGATCATAAATGTATTTGGCAACCAAATTTCTTTTTTTAAAATATTTGAACGTTCAAGCACTGTGCTCGGCGTATTCTTAATTGCATATGCTGTTTACAAACTACCGACTGAGAAAAACAAAAAGATAAAAATTGATCTTAAATATTGGGGACTCTTAATAGGATTGACTTTGGTAATTATATTATTAAAATTTTTGAGCGGACTTGAGATAGACCAATATAAAAATGTAATTGTTTCAATTATTTCAGCGATTCTGTTAAGTCTGACACTGACCCCAATAATATTAAATCAATGCAAAACTGGCGGTAACAACTAAAAACAATGCTATACTTATTGCTTAATCCAAAGTCCTTGCGTACTTGCACCGCCTGATTGTCCTGAGGACAATCTCAGGCTTGCCAGCTCATTTTTTTTATATGGGACGTTATTTCTTTAAATAGATGTTGAAAAAGCAGCTGAGCATCAGCCTAAATGTGAGAATGCGAAGTATGAATAGTTCCATAAGCGAAAAATAAAGCAATTAAAAATTGGAAAAATGGCAAATCGAAAAAAAGAATCAGCAAAATTTTTTACAGGTTTCGCTAGTGCCCAGATAATTTTCCACTGGGGAATAGGATTATTTAATGCGAACCTCCCCCTGGATTTTGGTTTTATTGCCCTGACTGAAGGACTCAATACTTTTTCTATAGTGTTTTGGCCTATCATACTGGTTTTTTCCATGTACTATGGGTGGATTAAAAAAATAAAGAAAAAATGAGCCCTGACACTAAAAACGAAGAAGCTGAGATCCAGCTCGATACGGCCAATAAAGCCGAAAGAAAAACATTAAAACAGGTCCTGGGAATCAATATGTTTCAGGTGGCATTGGCCGGTATTGTTGGCTTTGTTGCAAATTCCACAGGATTATTGGGTGCAGCCCTTGACAATCTGGCTGATTCAGCCGTTTACATTGTAAGCATTTACGCTGTGGGCAAAGGTGTTGCTGCGCAATCACGTGCTGCAAATCTTTCAGGCATACTTTTGATTATATTGGGCTTATTGTTGCTAGGTGAAGTGATCAGGCGGTTCGTTACACAAGCCGAACCAATTGGCTGGGCGATGATCATTACTGCAACGGTGAATGCTGCCAGCAACCTTATAGCTATGCGCTTGCTCAAATCCCACAGTGGAAAAGGAGTCCATATGAAGGCCTCTATGGTATTTACCAGCAACGATATGCTTGTTAATTTAGGGATTGTATTATCCGGTATTGGGGTGATGCTGCTTAACTCCCCTCTTCCGGATTTAATCATCAGCCTTATAACCGTAGGAATTGTATTAAAAGGAGGATGGGAAATCCTTAAGCAAGCACGGAATGCGCGTAGGGGAGCTAAAAAGTAATAATTAAAAAGGAGTTACCAGAGGATACATCTATTTTTAAAAAGAATTTAATTATGCTTTCAAATATTGAAAATAAACTAAAAGAGAAAAATATTCGCCCAACGGCAATGCGCCTGCTGGTTTTGGAAACACTGCAAAAGCAAATAGCAGCAGGAAGTATACAGGACCTGGAAGCAGCTTTTGAAAAATCTGACAGGACGACCCTTTACCGCACCTTAAAAACCTTTGAAGAAAAGAGCATTGTACATAAAATTGAAGACGGCACCGGGGTGGCAAAATACGCACTTTGTGAAGCAGGTTGTAATTGTGAAATAGATAATGACTTACATCTTCATTTCTATTGCACGACCTGCAACGAAACACAGTGTTTGACCGAGCAAAAACTTCCACATATAAGTTTGCCATCAGGATTTAAAGCTATGGACGCCAATTTAGTGGTTAAAGGCATCTGTAATAAATGTAATGGAAGTTAATGCACTACTGTTGCATAATTATTTCCATTAATTTTAAGCCTTAAAATTATTTTCAAATGTTTAGCATAAAGAGTTTTGAAAAATAATTTATGGTACTAAATAAAATTTAAATGAAAAGATCAAATTTTACCATTCAGAAAATGGATTGTCCTTCCGAAGAGCAAATGATTCGGATGAAATTGGAGACTTACCCTCAAGTAAAATACCTAGATTTTGATATACCCAACAGAAAATTGCACGTGTATCATTTGGATGGCATTGAAGATATACAGACATCGATAGCCAGTTTAAAGCTCGGGGATACACTTCAGGGAACCGAAGAAGCCGAGCCTCCCGTATGGGAAGACCAATCAAAACAAAAAAAGATTCTTTGGTGGGTCTTGGGAATCAATTTTGGTTTTTTCGTTATCGAAATGACTACGGGTTGGATTTCGTCTTCTATGGGTCTTATTGCAGATTCCTTGGATATGCTGGCAGATTCTATAGTGTACGCATTAAGTCTGTTCGCGGTTGGTGGTGCTATTTCAAGAAAGAAGAAAGTGGCAAAGTTTAGCGGGTACTTTCAGATGGCTCTGGCGACACTTGGATTTATGGAAATTTTAAGAAGATTCTTTAGTGAAAGTGAAATACCAATGTTTCAATGGATGATCATTGTTTCCATTTTTGCCTTACTGGGTAATCTTATTTCGCTTTGGTTGATCAACAAAGCCAAAAGTAAGGAAGCGCATATGCAGGCGAGCGCGATTTTTACTTCCAACGATATTATTGTAAATGGCGGGGTAATCCTGGCCGGTGTGCTGGTATATTTTCTCGATAGTAAATGGCCCGATTTGGTGATTGGTGGAATCGTGTTCACTTTCGTAATGCGCGGTGCCATAAGAATATTGAAACTGGCGAAATAATTTAAATATATGATCCGCAATATGTATTGGTAACAACAAGATGATTATGAATAAAAGAAATGTAGCATTCTTGATTTTACTGTTGTTGGCAATAGACCAAGCAATAAAGGTTTATATAAAGACGAATTTTTACTATGGCGAAGAAATAAAAGTCCTTGGGCTTGATTGGTTTCGCTTACATTTTTTGGAAAATCCCGGGATGGCCTGGGGCTTTAAGTTTGGGGATGGATACCTGGCCAAGCTTG